>JAQBPH010000175.1:0-6660 GCA_028287625.1 Chloroflexota bacterium
CGGGTTCGTGGCGGCGCAGATGATCGTGCACGCGGTCGAGCAGGCTGGCGGTGACAACGTCGACGGCATGATCAAGGCGCTGGAGGGGTGGACGTTCGACGCGCCGAAGGGACCGCAGACCATCCGCGCCCGCGATCACGCGATGCTGCAGCCGATGTTCCAGGCCAGGCTCGTCCAGCAGGGCACGACCTGGGAACCGGAGCTGGTCAGGACGATCCCGCCCGACGCCACCGCCCCCGCGGCCACGTGAACCTGCTCGGGCACGCCGCCGCCGAGGCGCGGGTGTCCGGCGCGGCCGACGTCGCGCCGGACCGCTTGGGCGCCCCCGCCATCGCCGCTTCGGCCCTGCGCCTGGTCATCGGCGGCGTGCGAATCGTCGACGGCATCGACCTGTCCGTGGCGTCGGGGGAGATGCTCGGCGTCATTGGGCCGAACGGGGCCGGCAAGACGACGCTGTTCAACCTGCTGAGCGGCCTGTACCGCCCGACCTCCGGACGGGTGTGGCTCGCCGGGCGGGACGTGACCGGGCTGTCGGTCACGCAGCGGGCTCGTGCCGGGCTGGGGCGGACGTTCCAGACGTCGAGCGTGTTCCCGGGGCTGAGCGTCCTCGAGAACGTCCGGCTGGCGGCTCAGGCGAACCGCCGCGGCGGGCTCAGCGTGCTCCGCCGGCCACGCCCCGACGACGAGGCAACCGCCTTCGCTCGCGCCCGGCTGGCCGACGTCGGCCTGCTGCCGCGCGCCCGCACCTGCGCGGGACAGCTCGCCCACGGCGACAAGCGCAAGCTCGAGATCGCCCTGCTGCTCGCCGGCCGGCCCGACGTTGTCCTGCTCGACGAGCCCATGGCGGGTGTCGCGACGGCCGACGTGCCGGAACTGGCCGGGTTGATCGAGCGGCTGCACCACGAGCAGCGGTGCACCGTGCTGATGGTCGAGCACCACCTCGACGTGCTCCTCGGGCTGGTGGACCGGGTGGCAGTGCTGCACCACGGCCGGCTGCTCGCCTGCGACCGGCCCGATGCGGTGATGGCCGACCCGGCCGTGCAGGGCGCGTATCTCGGGGAGCCGGTATGAACATCCTCACCGTCCGCGGGCTGGACGCCTTCGTCGGCGGGCAGCAGATCCTGCAGGGCGTGACCTTCGATGTCGCCGCGACCGGCGTCACCGCGCTGCTCGGACGCAACGGTGTCGGCAAGACGACCACCCTGAAGGCCGTCCTCGGGCTCGTCCGGCGGCGCGGCGAGGTGATGCTCGGCGGAAGGAGGATCGACGAAGAGCGCACCCATCGCATCGTCACCCGTGGCGTGGGCTACGTGCCCGAGGACCGGGAGGTGTTCGCCCGGCTCACCGTTGCCGAGAACCTGCAGCTCGCCGCCCGAACCGACCGCTCCCGCTACGCCATCGTCGACCAGCTGTTCCCCGAGCTGCGCAGCCGCGCTCGGCAGCTGGCCGGCACCCTGTCAGGCGGTCAGCAGCAGATGCTCGCCCTCGCCCGGGCACTGCTCAACGACAACCGGCTCCTCCTCGTCGACGAGCCCACGAAGGGGCTTGCGCCGCGGGTCGTCGGCGAGGTCGCCGACGCACTCGCCGTCGCCGCGCGACAGGTCCCGGTGCTGCTGGTCGAGCAGGACCTGCGGGTGGTCGCCCGCCTAGCCCACGACGTCGTGGTGATGGCCGAGGGCCGGGTCGTTCACACCGGCCGCGCGGCCGAGCTGCTCGCGGACACGAGCCTGGTGCAGCAGCTGCTGGGCGTACACCGCGAGGTGCCCGCGGGCGAGCGGGGATCGGACTCGGCGCCGGGCGCGCCTGGCCCTGGCGCGACGAGCGCTGTCGCGAGGAGCCGGTGACCCGATGAGCACCGTCGTCCTGCTCGCGATGACCGGGCTGGGCCTGGGCGGACTGTACTTCCTTGTCGCATCGGGTCTCTCGCTCATCTACGGGCTGATGCGGGTGCTCAACTTCGCGCACGGCGCGTTCCTCACGGTGGGCGCCTATGTCGGCTACCAGGTGGGCACGCACGTCGGCACGGCGTCCTCATGGCCGGTGTTCGCGCTGATGCTGGTGGTGGGGACGGCGACCGCGGCCCTGTTCGCACTCCTCACCGAACTCCTGCTCGTGCGCCGCCTCTACGAGCGGGAGATCGAGCAGGTGCTGGTGACCGTCGGCGTCGGGATCGGCGCCGTGGCGCTCGTCAACGGCATCTGGGGCGCCGACTCGCTCTCCTTTCCGGCACCGGGCTGGATGTCCGGGACGACCGGGTTGCTCGGCGCCCAGATCCCCAACGACCGGTTGGTGCTCATCGCCACCGCGGCGTGTGTCCTCGGCGGACTGCTGGCATTCCTGCGATGGACGCGACACGGCCTGATCATCCGCGCCGGCGTGGAGAACCGGGCCATGGTCACGGCGCTCGGCATCGACGTGCGCCGCTCGTTCACCGTGGTGTTCGTCATCGGCGGGGCACTGGCCGGTCTCGGCGGCGTGCTCGCCGCCCTCTACAACGGCAGCGTCGCGCCCGGGATGGGTGACTCGCTGCTGATCTTCGCCTTCATCGTGGTCGTCATCGGCGGGCTGGGGTCGATCGCCGGCTCGGCGGTGGCGGCACTGGTCGTGGCCCTGCTGCAGCAGTTCACCAACTACTACGCCGTGAGCGGGCTCGGCGACTTCACGGTCGTGCTCGCACTGGCGGTGGTCCTGCTGGTGCGCCCACGCGGCCTCTTCCGGCAGACAGCATGACCGCCCGGCGGTGGCGACCCGCCCTCCTGCTCGCGGGCATCGTGCTGCTCGCGCTGCTGCCGCTCCTGCAGGTCTCGGTGCCCGGGGTGCTTCCCGGTCCGACCTCGACCGCCGGCACTCTGCAGCTGCTGGCCGTCTGCCTACTGGTCGGCGCCCTCGCACTCACCTACCAACTGCTCTTCGGTTTGGCCGGCCTCCTGTCCTTCGGCCACGCGCTCTACTTCGCCGTCGGCTGCTACGTCTTCGCCATTGCGCTGAACACCTGGCAACTCGCCATCGGCCCCGCCGCGCTGCTCACACTGGCCATCGGCACGCTGACCGCCCTGCTCGTGGGCGCGGTCAGCCTGCGGGTGCGGGGAATCTCGTTCGCCATGGTGACCCTGGCCTTCGCCCAGGCCGGTTCGCTGCTCGTCTACCGGAACTTCGGCGGGTACACCGGCGGCGAGGAGGGCCTCGGTCTCACCAGCGCCAACCTGCCCGGGTCCCTGGTGGGCGTCGTCAACACGGAGAACCTCTACTGGACGGCGCTGGCGATCGCCGTCCTCGTCTACGTCGCGGTCGCCTGGCTGAGTCGGACGCACGCGGGGCGGATGATGGCCGCCGTGCGCGAGAACGACCTGCGCGTGCAGGTGATCGGCGTCCGCCCGTACATGGTCCGCCTGATCGCGTTCGTCACCGCGGGTGCGCTGGCGACGCTGGTCGGGATGGGGTACGTCCTGGTGAACAGCGGCGCCAGCCCGCAGGTGACCACGTCGAATTTCACCCTCTCGCTGCTGGTCATGGTGGTGCTGGGCGGGGTGGGTGCACGGTGGGGAGCGCTGCTCGGCGGCGTCCTCTACACCCTGCTCGACCAGCGCCTCGCCGTGCTCGCCTCCTCGCCGCAGATCACGTCGCTACCGGGAGTGCTGCGCGTCCCGCTGTCGCAGCCGATGTTCCTGCTCGGTAGCCTGTTCGTGCTCGTCGTTCTGTTCCTACCCGGCGGCCTGGCGGGTGCCATCGGCAGGCTGGCTCACGGGACCGAGCCTCTGCCTGCGCCGCCGGGTGGGCACGCCACGAAGGGGGCAGCAGACCAGGCGAGCATCGCCAGCACGTAGCGCCGAGGAGCAGTCCATCCGAAGGTGGTGTCCGAACTCGTCCGCCTACTCGCTGTGAGGATCATCAGCCGGCGCTGGGCCGTGGCCTGGCGTCGTTGCTCTGTCAACGCCGCCACCCCTGCGGCCGGAGGAACGCGACCAAGGTCAGTGCGACCCATCCTGCGGCCAGGACGCCGTACATCATCGCCCAGACAGTGTGACCCGTCACCGCCTTGCCGACTGCCAGGGCGATCCAGAACACGGCAAGGGCCGGGTAGGTCCAGCGCCACCAGGACGGGAGGCCAGCGAACACGGCACCGACCGTACCACCCCCCTGCCGGACATCCATCAGGTCGGCTGCGGAGGAGAACTCAAAACCGCAGCGCAAGACGCGTCCGCGCCGCGGGTGCGCTGCGACTGCATGTAAGGCTGGGCGACCGCCCCCAGAAAGCTCCTTGCCCCGCCTGGTGCCGAGGGTCAGGATCGAACTGACGACACCGGGTTTTTCAGACCCGTGCTCTACCAACTGAGCTACCTCGGCCCGGGCACGGAAGGGTACCCGACCCGGTGGGGAGCGTGGCGGAGCCAGGAACCGCCCGTAGAATGGACTCCATGGGCCGGGTCGTTCACGTCAGGGTCCGGGGGCTGGAGGCAGAGCAGCGCGAGGCCTTCCACGCGCGCCTGCAGCGGCTGGCCGGGCTGCGGGAGTGGCGGGGCGACGTCCCCTGGCTGGCCGACGCCCACTCCCGTGACCTCTTCTCCATGGAGTACTTCCGGCACGCCCAGATCGCGGCGGATGGAGAGGCGCGGAGGCTCGGGCCGCTGTCGGCGGCCGGGTTCGTCCGGCTGCGCGGGGACGAGACCGACGCACTCGCCCTGCTCTTCGTGCTCCGCGACGTCTCCGAGTGCTTCGGGACCACCGTCACCATCCGCGACCCGGACAACCCCATCGCCAAGCTCCGCTCCATCGACCTCTGCGGCGGCCGGCTGCAGGACGGGGCGGCGCTGGAGGCGATCCTGGTGGCGCGGCCCATCTACAAGCGGCTGCCCGGGGCGGTGATCGAGATGTACCCGCCGCGCGCGCTGGGCTTCGCCTTCGGCACCGTCGAGGGCGGCGACCCCGAGCGGCGCGCCTGGAGCTTCCTGGTCCACGGGATGCGGGCCTCGGCGGACAGCTTCCTCGAGGCCGAGGCCGAGGCGATGCGCATCTACCGCGGCCTCCGCTTCCTCCGCTGACCCTTGCGGGCCGTCGTCCAGCGGGTCACGGGCGCCGAGGTGCTCGTCGACGGCGAGGTGGTGGGTGCGATCGGGCCCGGCCTCTGCGTGCTGCTCGGCTGCGGCCCCGGCGACACCGAGGACACGGCGCGGCACCTCGCCGGGCGGGTGGGCACCCTGCGCGTCCTCGCCGACGAGGCGGGACGGATGAACCGCGACCTCGGCTCGACCGGCGGCGAGGTGCTGGTGGTGAGCCAGTTCACCCTCTACGCCGACACCTCACGCGGGCACCGGCCGTCGTTCGTCGGGGCGGGGCCACCCGCGGTCGCCGAACGGCTGTGCGAGGTCTTCTGCGAGGCGCTGCGCGGGCTCGGGCTGCGGGTGGCCACCGGCCGCTTCGGCGCCCACATGCGGGTGCGCCTGGAGAACGACGGTCCCGTCACCCTGGTGCTCTCGTCCGGGGAACCGCCCTGGGCGGCCGACGCCGGCTGAGGGTCAGGCGCTGCGGCGGGTCCTGAGGCCGGCGAGCTGCTCCTCCTCACCCCCGCTGCCCGAGTAGCGGAGCAGCTCGGGGGGCCGGCCACCGGTGCCGGCCGGGGAGCGGAAGCGGGGCACCCGCAGGCGCAGGGCGGCCACCTCGGTGTCCCGCACCGGCCGGAGCACGCCGCTGTCGCGGAGCTCCTGGACGCGGCGGCGGAAGGTGCGCTCGCTGCTCTTGGGGCCCCCGTGGAGGGCGATGTGGAGCCGGAGCAGGTCGTCTCCGGTGAAGACGTCGCCGAGCAGGGCGGCGGCGCCGGCCACGTTCTTGGTGTCGGCCCGGAGCCGCTCGACCGCCTGCTTGAGGGCGGCGGACGCGACCGCGTCGAGCCGGAGCGAGCGGCCCATCGGCGCCCAGCGCCCGGGCCCCTCCGCGATCTCGCCGTACGGCGCGGTGCCGTAGTACTGGACCACGAGCGCCCGGTTGCCCCTGCCCGGCTCGTCGCCGAGGCCGACGAGGTGCAGCGAGGAGCGGTGGCCACGGCTGCCCCGCCGGCCGGCCTCGAGGTCGAGCCCGGCCTCGGTGCATGCCCTCACCGCGGCCTCGGCGCAGGTCTCGCCACGCTCGACATCGGCGGTGGGCACCCCCGAGCGCACGGTGAGGACCTGCAGCGCCCGGGTCGACGGTGTGCCGGGGTCGGGGTCGAAGCCGAACACCACCGCCTGGACCGTCAATGCCGCCTGGGATGCCCTTGCCATGCGAACGCCTCCTCTGCCTGTCCGGAGCCGGCGGGCCCCGGACCCGAGCCCCTGCCCTTCTGCTCGGACGTCCCCCGTCGTTTGTGCTGATTATGTCGCGAACTTGCCCTGCGGCGCATCCCCCCCGCCGATATCACCGGATCGTGACAATGGGAACCAGGCCAGGAACACACCAAACCGGACGATCCACCCAGATGGGACGGCGGAGGGATCAGCTCCGGCGCAGGCGCACCTCGACGGCCTCGCGGCCGGCGGCGAGGGGGGCGGCGGCGGCCGGTGCGGCCGCCGCCGGGCCGCGGGAGAGGGTCAGCCCCACCTTGGCGGCGAAGCTGGCCATGGTGTCCATCCCGGTCACCGAGAGGCGGCGCAGCTCGAAGCGCTGGGAGAGGTACTGGAACTCGCCGCC
>JAQBPH010000185.1:0-13566 GCA_028287625.1 Chloroflexota bacterium
CCGCGCACCGTCTTGAGGCGCAGCAGGGCGTCGTGCTGGTATTCCGGCAGCATGCCGAACAGTGTAGCCGTGGTGGCGCGGTGCGACCGTTCCGGACGCGCGTGTGACAGTTCGCCCACCGGGGCGACCGCCATGGTCGGAGCGCCTCACCATGTCCGGGATGGCTCTCATCCCCGCTTCACGACGGCAGAGGACGGTCATGACATTGTGGCGACGGGTTCTCCGAGACGATCGGCGGCAGCCGGAGCCGCCGCCGCCGGCTGCGGACCTCGGGCCCGAGGAGCGTCCCGGCGACCTCCCCTGCGCGGCCACCGGCTGCGCGGAGACCACCGGGGCGCGCTGCGCCTATCTCGACCGGCGCGGACGCGCCTGCCCCACCGCCTGGTGCCCGGCCCACCGCGAGGTCGCCGGGGGGCGGGTGTACTGCCGCCGCCACGCCGGGGTGGTGCGGGCCCTCGCCGGCGGTGCCGGCACGCGGCTCCCCGACCTCGAGACCCGCGCCCCCAGCCTCGTCGAGTGGCTCGCCCGTGACCTCGGCGACGACCTCGGCCACCTGCTGATGGCCACCGGTGCCGGCGACGCCGTGACCAGCGAGGCCGCGCAGCTCGTGGACGGAGGGCGGGCACAGGAGCAGGTCTGGGAGCGCAGCTGGCGGCTCTGCCGGCACACCGGCTTCGTCCACCGGGTCGCGCTGCAGGTGGCGGAGGGGCACGACACCGACGTGGTGGTGCGGGTCGGGCGTCGCGAGGTGGCGCGGCTGACGCCGCCGTGGATCGAGGCGCGCAATCGCGGCGAGCACCTTGGCCCCGAGGAGGACGCGCGCCGCCGCGCCCTGTTCCGCGAGGCGGTTCTCGGCGCGGTGCGGCGCGGCATCGCCGAGGAGGCGCTCGAGCGCGCCTGATCGTCAGGGGCCCGGCCGGGCCACCGGCGCGTCGCGCTCGCGGCGGGCCATCACCGCGAAGTGCAGCAGCGTGGTGGTGCCGAGCAGGGGGACGCCGAGGACGAGCGCGACCGGTCCCACCGGGCCGTCGACCGAGCGCACCACCAGCAGGATCGCCAGCACCGCGCCGGTGAGCACGGTGTTGCGCTTCCCCCACTCCGTCGCCGACAGCTCGGGGCGCCGTCCGTAGAGCTGGAAGCCGACGCCGAAAAGCAGCGGTCCCAGGTAGCGCGCCAGCATCAGGCCGCCGAGCCAGGCGGGGACGATGCCGAGGGCCACGTTGCCCACCGCCGCCATGGAGAAGAACACGCAGTCCATCACCGGGTCGAGCGCCTGGCCCAGCCGGGTGACCGGTCCGAAGCGCCGCGCGATCCAGCCGTCGAGCAGGTCGAACAGGGCGGCGACGGCGCCGATGGTGCCCCAGAGGATGAACCCCAGCCGGTGCGGGGTGGAGAGGAAGGCGCAGCAGGTCAGCCCCGCGCAGCTGTAGGCGCGCATCGCGGTGAGCCCGTTGGGAGCGCCGAGGCGGTCGACGGGCGTGCCCTCCGGGGTGGTCAGCAGCGCCGCGCCGATCAGCGGCACCGCGGTGACCGCCAGCCACCAGGCCAGCGCCGCGACCGCGGCGATCAGCGCCGCACGCGGCGACTGGAGCTGCGCCACGCCCACCGCGAACGCCTCGGTGAGCACCAGCCCGAGCGCCGCCCAGGCTCCGAAGGAGCGGCGCAGCCGCGGACTGCCGCGGAGACGGTCGCGAGAGCCGGCCCACAGCCCCGCGAGACCGGTGAGGCCGCGGTCGCCCTCCACGACGTGCCTCACCTCAGCCAGCGGCTGGCCTCGACCGGACGGGTGACCTGCTCGACCTGGGCGCCGAGCATGCGCAGCTTGTCGACCAGCGCCTCGTAGCCGCGGTCGAGGTGGTAGACGTCCTCGATCTCGGTCACGCCCTCGGCACAGCACGCGGCGATCACCATGGCGGCGCCGCTGCGGATGTCGAGCACCCGCACCAGGGTGCCGCGCAGCGCCGCGGGCCCGTGGACGATGGCGCTGCGCCCGTCGATCGTCACCCGGGCGCCGAGCCGGCGCAGCTCGTCCACGTGCCGGAAGCGATTGTCGTGGACCGCCTCGCTGATCGTGCTGATGCCCTCCGCCTGGGTCATCAGGGTGACGAACTGGGGCTGGAAGTCGGTGGCGAACCCGGGGTGTGGCCAGGTGGTCACGTCCACCGCGCGCAGCGTGCGCTCGCGGTGCACGCGCACATGGGTGGTGCCCTCCTCGATGTCGCAGCCGGCGGAGCGCAGCTTGTTGATCAGCGACCGCACGTCGGCGGGCGCCAGCTGCTCGAGCGTGACGTCGCCGCCGGTGGCCGCGGCCGCGACCATGTAGGTCCCCGCCTCGACGTAGTCGCTGGTGACGCTGTGACGCACCCCGTGGAGCAGGCCGCCGGTGCCCTCGACGACGATCTGCTCGGTGCCCGCGCCGGTGATGCGCGCACCCATGCCGTTGAGGCAGCGGGCCAGGTCGACGACGTGCGGCTCGCGCGCGGCGTTGCCGATCGCGGTGATCCCCGCGGCGAGGCACGCGGCCATCATCAGGTTCTCGGTGCCGGTCACGGTGGGCATGTCGAGGTCGACGCGGGCGCCGTGCAGCGGCAGCCGGGCGTTGGCCACGTAGCTGTTGTCGCGGATGTCCACGGTCGCACCCATGGCGCGCAGCCCGACGAGGTGCTGGTCGAGGCGGCGCAGACCGATGTCGTCGCCGCCGGGGCGGGGGATGAGCGCCTCGCCGGTGCGGGCGAGCAGCGGTCCGAGCATCAGCACCGAGCCGCGGAGCCGCCGCGCCAGCTCGGGGTCGGGGCGTACCGACGGGGTCTGGTTGGCGCGAAGCCGCCAGGTGGAGCCCCGTGCCTGGTCGACGCCGACCCCGAGGTCGCGCAGCATCGCGCCCATGGTCTCGATGTCCTCGATGCAGGGCACGTTGCTCAGCTCGACCGGCTGATCGGTGAGCAGGCAGGCCGCCATCGCCGGCAGCGCGGCGTTCTTGCTGCCCGAGGCGGTGACGGTGCCCTGGAGGCGCTGCGGCCCGGTGATGCGAAGCAGGTTCATGGCCGTCAAGGGTACGCGGTCGAGGTGGCCGCTCTCAGCCCTCGATCAGACCCTGGGGGCGCCCAGGCAGATGTGCACCATCTTGATCCGGCCGTCGTCCGCCTCCAGCACCATCGCCACGGGACGGTTGAACGCGGCGCCGGAGGCGGTGCGGCCGCGGACGTCGAAGTCGACGGTCACGCTGGTCCCGGCGCCGTTCATGCGCTCCACGCTCAGCGTCCGGGTCCGCACGTTGGCCTCCAGCCAGTCGAGGAACTTCCGCAGCTGGGCGGTACCCCGGTGGCAGATCAGGATCCTCCCGAGGGGGAAGAACACAACCGCGTCGGCGGTGAAGAGCGCGGCGATGTCCTCGGCGTCGCCCGCGTTGACGCGCTCGACCAGCTCGACAGCCAGCTCACCGGCGTTCGGTGCCGCCGGCCGCGCCAGCACCGCCACGGTGGCCACCGTGGCGGTGCCCGCCACCGCCTCGGGGGCGGGGCTGCTCGGCGGGAAGGCGATCAGCGGTCGGCGGTCCTGCGCGCCGCGCTCGCGGTGGTGGTGATAGTGGTCGGAGACCTGCTGCCAGGAGGTGGCGTTGACCCCACCCGGAAGCGGCGTGGTGCCGTCGAAGTAGCGCACCGCGCCGGAGCTGGCGTTGCGGTACTCGCCGGGGCTGACCACGGTTCCCGCGGCGAAGCGGACCGGATGCGTCGAGGCCTCGGGCACGGGGCCGTGCGGCATCGTCCGGGCGCCGGTCTCGACCACCCGGTAGTGATCGGCGAGCTGCTGCCACGACGAGGAGTTGACGCTGCCGGGCAGGGGCGTGGACCCGTCGAAGTAGCGGGTCCGGCCGCTGCCTGTGCTGCGGTACAGGCCGGCGGGCACGATGCTGCCGGGGGGGAAGCGAACGGGTCGAGTTGCCATGACGGTTGATACCTGGTGGAAGGGCGGGGAACTCCGATGCGTCACCGGAGCAGGTCAGCCTGAGCGACCGCCGCGCCGATGCGCACAGCGATCGAGACCTACCGCCAGGGTGGAAGCCAGCTGGCCCAGCGCATTCCCGTCTTCATCGCCTCAGGGTAGCAGCCGGTTCGCTTTCCGGACACCGTGATTCGGAGTTGTCACGGGGTGTCGCCGTACAGCCCCGCGAGCCGCCGGCCGACGTCGCGCAGGCGGTGGCGCACCGCCTCCGGCGAGACCACCTCCACCTCGTCGGCGAACCCGGCGAGCATCGCCGCGGCGGCCGCCGCACCGGGGAAGCGCAGGCGCATCGCCGTCCAGCCGGGACGGTCGAGCTCCTCGCAGCGCGCCTCGAGCCGGACGCGCATCCGGGTGCGGACGGTGGCCACCGACCCCGTCCGCACCCGCACCGTGACCGCCAGCGGCTCGCCGCGCTGCTCGAAGGCGGCGCGGGCGCGCTCCCAGGCCGCGGCCACGTCGAAGCCGGCGGGGCGCTGCGACTCGCCCGGGGCGGCGGCGAGGTCGTGGATGCGCGACACCCGGAAGGTGCGCAGCCCGCCGTCGTAGAGCGCCAGCAGGTACCACGCGCCGCCCTTCTGCACCAGGCCGTGGGGGTCGACGAGGCGGCGCCGGCCGGGGCCGTCGCCGTGGTCGTAGCGGAGCCAGAGCAGCCCGGCGCCGCGCACCGCCTCACGCAGGGCGGCGAGGTGGGCGGCGCGCTCGCCCCGCTGCCACCATCCCGCGGGGTCCACGTGGACGCCCGAGCGGTCACGCTCGACGGCCGGCCGGTACTGCGCGGGCAGGGAGGCGAGCAGCTTGCGCAGCGCCGAATGGGCGGCCGGGGCGACGTCGACCCCGCTGGCGGCGGCCGGCCCGGCCACCAGGAACAGGGCGCGCGCCTCCTCCTCCGTGAGCCCGCTGAGATCGGTGCGGTAGCCCTCGATCAGCGACCAGCCGCCGCCCCGGCCGCGCTGCGCGTAGACCGGCACCCCGGCGGCGGACAGCGCCTCGAGGTCGCGGTGGACGGTGCGCGGTGAGACCTCGAGGCGTTCGGCGAGGTCCGTGGCGGTGACCCGGCCGCGGGCCTGGAGGAGCATGAGGATGGAGACCAGGCGGTCGGCGCGCACTTCTGGATTGTCGCACCCAAACATGACAGGAGGTGTCGACTTATCGGGCGCATCCTGGGATCGCAACGCCGCCACAACGGCGGCCGTGGGAGGAAGCCCCGATGGTCCGGACCGATCCCCGACCCCTGCAGGCGCGCGCCGTCGAGAACGCCCGTGGCGCCGTCGCCGCCGTCCGTCCCGAGCAGATGACCCTGCCGACCCCGTGCGCCGAGTTCGACGTGCGCGCCCTGCTCGGCCACATCGTCGCGGTGCTCCACAAGGTGACCGCGGTCGCCCGCGGCGAGGACTCGTCGGAGGTGCCGTTCATCCTCGAGGGCATCGCCGACGACGGCTGGGTGGCCGCCTTCGACGCCGGCGCCGCCGAGGCGCGCGTGGCGTGGGCCGACGACTCCCTGCTCGACCGCGAGCTGCGGTTGCCCTGGGCGACCCTGCCCGGGTCGACGGTCGTGTCCGTCTACGCCCAGGAGCTGGTGATCCATGGCTGGGACCTCGCCGTCGCCATCGGCGCTCCCACCGAATGGGACCCCGAGGTCGGCGAGGCGCTGCTGCCCCTGGCCCACAGCATCCTCCCCGCCGACATCCGCGGCGAGCCGATCGGCAACTCGTTCGCCGCGGTGGTCGACGTGCCCGAGGACGCGGGCGTCTACACCCGGCTGGCGGGCTGGCTGGGCCGCGACGTGCACCGCTGGGCGGCATAGCCTTCCGCGGTCCCGGGCTCGCCGGTCCACAGCTCTCGGAGCAGGCCGGCGAGCTCCGGGGCCCGCTCCAGGGGGAGGTAGAGACGGGCGCCCTCGAGCTCGACCACGGGGCGGGCCCCGGGGATCAGCGCGCGCAGCCGGTGCGCCCAGCCCAGCTCGAAGAAGAGGTCGCCGGTCCCCCAGACGATCAGCGTCGGAGCGGTGAGCGCGGCCAGCCCGGGCCCGGCCGCGACCAGGTCCTCGGCCCGCAGCGACACCAGCAGCCGCTCGACATCGCGGGTGGCGCTCGACGAGGCGAGGGGCGCGACCAGGGCGTCGAGGGTCTCGGCGTCGAGCTCCTCGGGACGCTCGAGACCGCAGCCCAGGCCGGTGATCGAACGCGCCCGCTCGGGGTCGGCCGCCATCGCCCGCAGCATCGGCGCGAACCGACCCCGGCGGGCGCGCTCGACGGCGCCGCGGAACGCGGGGGGCGGCAGGTTGTCGTGACTGTCGCAGTTGGTCAGCGTCATGGTGCGGATGCGCTCGGGATGCCGCGCGGCGAGCACCTGGCAGACGGCGCCGCCACTGTCGTTGCCCACCAGGTCGACGCGGTCGAGCCCGAGCGACCCGCAGAGCGCCTCGACCAGCTCGGCGAGGGCGGGGAGGGAGAGGTCCTGATCGGGCCCTGCGGGGGAGGCCCCGTGGCCGGGGAGGTCGAGGACGATGCAGCGGCGCAGGTCGCGCACCCGGTCGACGACGCCGCGCCAGAGATGGCCGTTGACCACGACGCCGTGGACAAAGACCGCCGCCGGACCCTTGCCGGTGTCGACGCAGGCGACCTCGCCGGCGGCGGTGGCCACCAGGCGGCGGTTGGCGTTCCAGACGTCGAGGCGCATCCTCCCGGCCCTCCGGTGTGAGACAGACCGACGGTCGGTATTCGAACAAACCGACCGGCGGTCTGTCAACATCGCGCGGTGACCGATCGCAGGGCGGAGAGGGGGGAGGCCACCCGCCGCCACCTCGTCGAGACGGCGACCCGGCTCTTCGCCGAGCGCGGCTACGAGGCCACCCCGGTCGAGCTGGTCCTCGCCGAGGCGGGGGTCAGCCGCGGCGCCCTGTACCACCACTTCGTCAGCAAGGAGGCGCTCTTCGAGGCCGCGCTCGACGCCACCCAGGCCGGGGTGGCGGTGGCGGTGCGCGACGCCGCCCGCCGCGCCGGCGATCCGCTCGGGGCGCTCCGGGCGGGATGCGCCACCTGGCTCGCCCTCGCCCGCGACCCGGTGGTGCGCCGCATCGTCCTCCTCGACGCCCCGGGGGTGGTGGGCTGGGAGCGCTGGCGGGAGATCGACCAGCGCCATTCGCTCGGTGCGGTCACCGCCTCGCTGCGGGCGCTCGCCGCCGAGGGGCAGCTGACCCGGGCGCTCGTCGACGTCCACGCCCACGTGCTCCTCGCCGCGCTGACCGAGGTCGCCCTGCTGATCGCCCAGGCCGACGACCCGGAGGCGGCCACGGAGCGCGGCGAGGCGGTGGTGGAGCGGCTCCTCAGCGGGCTGTTCGGCGTCCGGTGAACTACCGTGCGGACGTTCCGCAAGGAGGCGGTTGATGGCGGCCACGACCCGGCAGGGTGAGCGCGTCAGACGGCCCAACCTGCTGCTGCGTCGGTGTCGGGAGCTGCAGGGGTGGAGTCAGGCCGACGTTGCGGTCCGGCTCGTCCGGCTCGCACACGATTCCGGCGGGTCGCGGGTGCAGTGCAGTGCAAACATGGACACCGGCGATGCGGCGCGCGCGATGGAGCACTACCACCTCGCCGTGGCCGCCGCTCAGCAGGCCGCTGACCCACTCCTGAGCGCCTACATGCTCGGCAGCATGGCCGCGCTGGCGAGCGAGCAGGGGGCCGCGGACCAGGCGCTTGCACTCTGCGACACCGCCCGCCGGGAACTGGCACGCGGTGCGCCTCCGACCGCCCAGACCTGGCTCACGACGATCGAGGCGACGGCTCTGGCAGCGGTCGACCTCGCACGCCGCCGCCGCTCACAGGCGCTCCTGGCTCGTGTCCAGGCGAGTAGGAGGGGTCTCGACCGCTGGCAGGATGCCGCTCCGGTGGCGACACTCGATGCGCAGCTTCGGGCCGCGTGGTCCTGAACGCCATGCGGATCGCGATATCCGGTCACCGCGGGCTCCCCCGGGCGACGTCCTCGCTGATCGAGGAGGCACTGCGCGAGCGGCTCGCGGCTCACACTGGCGACGACCTCGTCGGGATCTCCAGCCTGGCGGATGGGCCCGACCAGCTGTTCGCCCGAGCGGTACTCGAACGGGGCGGCCGCCTCGAGGTCATCGTTCCAGCGGCGCAGTACCGTGCAGGACTTCCCGAGACGGCCTGGCCCGAGTACGACGCGCTGACAGGCGTGGCCTCCTCGGTTGCCCATCTTCCCTACGCCGAGTCCTCCGAGGAGGCGCACATGGCCGCCGGTCGGGCGCTCGTTTCCGGAGCTGAGCTGCTGCTCGCTGTGTGGGACGGTGCGCCGGCCCGTGGCCTCGGAGGGACCGCCGACGTGGTCGCCTATGCGCGACGCCTGGGCGTCCCCGTCGACGTTGTCTGGCCCGTGGGCGCGACCCGAGACTGACCTCGGTGGCCGTCCGGTGGCCGCCTGGTGGCCGCGCGCTGGCCGTCGTATTCCGGTCGCGCGGTGGATACCGTGAGCTGTCGCACCCACCCCACGTGGGGGTGCCGGGAGGTGGCTGATGCACACCGGAAACATGAGCTGCCACGACCGGCCGAGTAGCGGTGGGTGGTGTGAGCGAGATCACGCTCCGCGAAGCCCTGCGCGAGGCGGCCGAGGGCCTGGCGCAGGCGCGGGCTGACGCGG
The DNA here is from genome assembly GCA_028287625.1 of Chloroflexota bacterium. GTDB lineage: Bacteria > Chloroflexota > Dormibacteria > Aeolococcales > Aeolococcaceae > CF-96. The sequence continues at coordinate 8,653 of JAQBPH010000185.1, forward strand.
GAGCGGTCACGCGCTGCACCGCAGCGGGCGGCCACCGTTGAGGATCAGCGTGTCGCGCATCGCCGCGGCCATGTCGATGGGCGCGCCCGGCGGCGCGCCGTCGAGCTCCGCATAGGCCCGGTGGAGGTTCCCGACCAGACGCTCCGGGCAGGAGAGCTCGGCGAAGGCGCCGAGGTCGGTCTCGCGCGCGGCCGCGAGCGGCGTCAGGCCAGCGGCGCGGGCGCGGCGAGCGGTCTCCTCGACGAACCGGTAGTAGGCCTCCATGTCGCCGAGTACGTTGGCACCGCACACCGGTCCGTGTCCCGGCACGACCACCCGAGGGCCGAGACGGCGCAGCCGCTCGACAGAGCGCAGCGCGCCGGAGAGTGAGCCCATGAGGACGAAGGGCGTGCCTCCGCAGAAGACGAGGTCTCCGGCGAAGAGCACTCGGCGGTCGGGGAGCCAGGCGACGATGTCATTGGTGGTGTGCGCGGGCGCTCCGATGTAGTGAAGCTCGACTGCTCGGTCGTCGACCCAGAGGGTGAGCGAGTCCTCGAAGGTGACCTGCGGCGGGCAGAGCCGGATGTCACCGTGGTCGACGTGGTCGAAGACGCCCTCGTAGTGCTCGATCCCGGTTGCGAGGACCTCCTCGCGACAGCGGCGATGCCCGGCGATGGCGGCGCCCCTCTCGTGCACGAGCCAGTTGCCGAAGGTGTGATCGCCGTGGTGATGGGTGTTGACGAGGACGCCGATCGGGACCGCGGTCACCGAGCGAACCGCGTCGAGGAACCCGCGGGTGCGCCGCTCGGTCGAGGAGGTGTCGACGGCCACCACGGCGTCCCTGCCGGCGACGAACCCCATGTTGTTGACGTACCAGCCGCCCTCCGGTTGGACGTACGCGTAGACGCCGGCGGCCACCTCGTCGAGGTAGGGGCCGCCCTGGCGCCAGCGGGGGTCGGTCGGGCGGGACGCAGTCCCAGCCATGGTCAGGGTGCCACCTCGCCAGCATGGTAGCGTGCCGACCGGCTGGGGACGGGCGGAAACGTGACCGCCGTCACGGACAGCTGAGGCCGCATCGGGGACACTCCGGACGACGGCGACCAGAGGGTGGCCGAACCGGCTGAGCGCCGGCTCGCCGTGAGGGGAACCTCCCATGAGTGCGGACACCGCTGTCGCCCCGCCCTGCCGGGCTGCTGGCCGTGACCGCCTGGGGCGTGGTGCGGGTCCTCCAGCACGGATGACCGCATCTGGCGCAGCTGCCGCGGCTGCTGCATCATGAGGGACGCGATCGCGGTGTGGGCCCGCGGCCAGAAGGAGGGGAGCCGGCGCCGCCACCCGGCGGGTGCGGCGGTCGGCATCGCCGCTCATCACGACGTTGATGGACCGCAGAGCCCGCGCCGCCACCTGGATGGCTGCCCTCATGGCGGTCCTGTTCAGCTCGACGCCCGTCGCCGCCGCCCCAATGGCCAATGAGCCTGTCGCCGCTGGCCAGCACTTCCTCGGCGTGGTGAACGACCGGCACGGTCGCGCCGTCGTCGACGTCGTCTGCTCCGGCACGGGCGCCCCCGGAGAGACGGGGCCCCCAGCAGGAGGGCAGACCCTGGGGCTGGACAAAGGCGGCGGAGGAGGCACCACCGGTGACGCTGCGATGCAGGTGGTGGCACGGTTCCATGAGGATTCGTCGGCCTCGGTGGTCCTGAGGGGGTATGGGGTCGATGAGGGAATGCCGATGAGCCTGTCCCTGCCCTGCTCCGGCGGAGGGACCGTGGCCTTCACACCGGACCCGGACAGCCCCACTGCGAAGCCCGACCTGGTGCATGTGACATACGTGGACATCGCCCGATAGAGCGCGAGCCTCAGCGCAGGGGGAGCGCGAGGCCTCCGGCAACCAGCGCCGCCGCGGGTATCGTGAGCACCCAGGCGATCAGGATGCTGCGGGCCACGTCCCAACGCACCGCCGCCAGGCGACGGGTCGCTCCGGCACCGAGCACGCAACCGCTCACCACGTGCGTGGTGCTCACGGGAAGCCCCGCCTGAGTGGCCCCCTGGATGACCACGGCCGCCACCGTCTGCGCTGCGAATCCCGCGTCCGGCTCGAGATGGATGATGCGCGAGCCCAGGGTGCGGATGATTCGCCAGCCGCCGGCGTAGGTCCCCAGGCCGATGGCTCCGGCGGCGGCGACCGCCACCCACAGGGGAACCGCCGGAAATGTCTCCCGTCCGTGCAGGGTGAGACGCCCGGTGCTCAGCAGCGCCAGGGTGATGATCCCCATCGTCTTCTGCGCATCGTTGGCGCCGTGGCTGAAGGACACGAAGGCAGCGGAGAGCACCTGCGCGCGTCGGAACCGGCGGTTGGCGCGGCTCGGGTGGGAGCGACGGAAGACGTTGAGCAGCACCACCATGAAGGCGTAGGCACCGACCATGCCGATCAGTGGCGAGCTGATGAGGCCGATGACCACCGGGCCCACCTTGGTCCACTGGACGGCCTGCAGCCCGTACCCCGCGAGCCCCATCCCGATCAGCGCACCGATCAGCGCGTGCGAGGAGCTCGAGGGCAGTCCCGCGCGCCAGGTGACGAGGTTCCAGACGATGGCGCCCACGAGCGCGGCGATGATCATGCCGAGCCCGACGCCGCCCGGTGGCTTGACCAGCCCCCCGATGGTGTCGGCCACCCTGGTGTGGAGGACCTGGGTGGCGACGAGGGCACCGGCCAGGTTGAGCACCGCGGACATGGCGATTGCCACCCGGGGGCTCAGCGCCCGGGTGCTGATCGACGTCGCCACCGCGGTCGCGGTGTCGTGGAAGCCGTTGGTGAAGTCGAAGCCGAGAGCCACCGCGACGGTGATCCACAGGAGCACCGTGGTCCCGTCAGGCATTCTTGATGGTGATGCTCTCGATGATGTTGGCCACGTCCTCGCAGCGGTCGAGCGCGGTCTCGAGGAGTGCGTACAGATCCTTGAGCTTGACCACCTCCATCACCTCGAAGCTGCCGTCGAAGAGCTGCGCGATGGCCTCCCTGGAGACCGTGTCGCCGGCGTTCTCGAGGCGGTGGATCTCGATCCAGTGCGGCTCGAGGTGGGTCAGCTTCTCCAGCTTGGTGATCGCCTGGCGGACCTCGCCCGCGGCCTCCAGGACCAGCCTCCCCAGCCGGCAGGCCGGCGCGGGAATGCTCGCGATCCGGTAGAGGATGATCGTCGTCGCCACCTCGTCGACGAGGTCGAGGATGTCGTCCAGCCCGGAGCTCAGGGCGTAGATGTCCTCGCGGTCGAACGGGGTGACGAAGGTTCGATTGAGCGTGCGCACGATCTCGTGGGTCACCTCGTCGCCTCGGTGCTCCCAGTCCTTGATCTCGGCCTGGTGCTCCGCGGCGTCGCCCCCGTTGGCGAGCACCCTGAGCAGGATCTCGGCGGCTGCGACGATGCACGCCGCCTGCTGCTCGAAGAGATCGAAGAAGCGCCGCTCGCGCGGCACCAGGGGCAGACGCACGTGGATCCTCCTCCTCTCAGCCGCTGGTCAGCGACACGGTCTCGGTGCCGCCGCCCCCGGGCAGCGCATCGACGCCCTGTCCTGACTGACCCACACCTCGCCCCCGATGGACCACCGGCTGCATCGGGCGAGTGGCCCTCGCCGATGCTCGCGGTGCGTCGATGCTGCACATGAACCGGGATGATGCACATTGTAGAATGGTTAATAGATGCTTAAGTTCCTTCTGATCCCGCACCTGCTCCGGGCGGGACCTCGCACCACCTCCGGTCGGCGCTGAGCCAGGACCGCTCCCACGACGGACACTGGTGTGCGCCCCATCTGACCGAGGGTTCAGGGCGAGCCTGCTGTGCTTCACGATCCTGCTGACCCAGACCCCGCTCGCCGCGAGAGGCGGCCGACCCGAGTCGCCAGGGTACCAGGCGTCGGCCGCCGTGCTACCTACGAGCCAGCGTCCGTGATGCGGCGCTCGCGTAACAGGAACTCGGCATGTGTTCGATCGTCGCCGCCCCCTGCGCCGTTGCGAGGACCCACACCACTCGCCGGCAGGTCGAGCACTCAGCCCACCAGTCCTGTTGCCCGTTCCCGTACGTCTTGCCCGGCTTCCATCCCGCCAACAGATGCCCGAGCGCCTCTGCTTGGCGCGTTGCCTCGTCACGGGTGTGGGTCAACGGTACGGCGAGGGGCATGCACGGCAGGGTAAGGCATCCTCGCCTTGTCCGCCAGCCCCCTGACGGGACTGTATCGTGAAGGGATTCGAGCCAGTCTACGTCGACAGAAATGTATGTGGACACGAGTGTCGTTCAATTGTCGACACGCTGGTCCACGCGGCTCCCACGCCGTGCCGGGACCAGCTCCGAGTCACCGCCTCGACGCAATCACGCGTTCCGGCCGCGGCGGCCCCAAACGCGGTGAGATGTCACCTGGCATGCGGTGACTCAGCGAGTTGGCCGCCTCAGAGCAATGTGGGTGTCAGCGGGGAACGCATATCCGAGGTCACTCAACTCCTGCTCGACGAGCTCACTCTCCGAGGAGTCCGCCGGGCTCACGTCGACGGGCACGACGCGGGCGGGCGGAGGCGGTGGGAGGACGAGCTGGTGGGCGTCGGTTGCCGCCGTGCGCACGAGGCCGACGGAGATCGCCCATCCCTGTGTCGCAACGTGTGGCAGTGGCGTGGTCACCGCGCCGACCAGTCCGATCGCGAGCACCGCGCTGACCGCGGCGGTACGCGTCCCGATGGACCGGCCGGCGCCGAGAGCGCGCAGCCGCGGGGGAGGGGCGCATGCCTGCCGTGTTCGATGTTCGCATCCCGGCCTCGGAGCGATGATGCGCTCGGTGCCCACGCAGGTGGCGCACATGCTCACGAGGGGCAGAGCCTGAGGACGCGGTCGTCACCGGGCCGCGGAGCCCCGCGCCCGTCGCGGTTCGTGGTGAGGACGTAGAGGCAGCCGT
>JAQBPH010000186.1:0-17613 GCA_028287625.1 Chloroflexota bacterium
TCGGGGAGCGCTCGCGCTCTACGCGCCGGTGCCGCCCCGAGGGCCTGGCCGGCGCGCCGAGCTGACCGTCGCAGTGCGCACGGGGACGGTGGTGCGGCGCACGACGCTCGATGCCCGAGTCGTCCCCATCGCCGAGGCGCTCGGCTGGCTCGCCGGCCTGCCCGCCGACAGCGACCTGCCGGCGTCGCTCGCGGCCTGGTCGGTCGCGGTGAAGGCGGCGATCGGCCTCGTCGCCCGCGGCCGGCTGCTCCCCGCGATCAGTCCGGGCGGGTTCGACGCCTGGCGGGTGGGACCGCTCGACCCCGCGGACGAGGAGTGGCTCTCCCGTCTCGCCGCCGCCCTCCCGCTGCAGGCCCACGCTCTCCCCATCGAGGGAAGCCGCCCGCTGCGGGTGCGCTCCGCCGCCTCGCTGCTGCGCGACTGCTGGGACGCCGTCGCCGACTGCCTGGCGCGCAGCCCGGCGGCGCCCCGGGTCACCGCCCACCCCGCCTTCGCCGGCCAGCGTCGGGTCGCCGTCGGAGCGATGCGGGAGTGGCTCGCGGCCGCCACCCAGCCGCGACAGGAGAGCGCCCGCCCCGGGCTGCGGCTGGTGCCACCACCGCAGCCCGAGCAGCCCTTCTCCGCCGTCCTCCAGCTGCGCAGCCACGCCGACCCGTCGCTGGTGGTCGACGCCGCCGACCTCTGGCGCGCGCCGTCGGTGGTGCTGCGGCGCTTCGGCGACACCGTCGAGAGCGAGCTCCTCCTCGCGCTGCGGCGGGGAACGCGCGCCTGGCCGCCGTTGCGGCGGGTTCTCGACGTCGCGCGGCCCGACCGCCTCGAGCTCGACGACGAGGAGACCGCACAGCTCCTCGGTCCCGCGGTCGAGCCCCTCGCCGCTGCCGGGCTGGAGGTTCTCTGGCCGGCCCAGCTCGGCGGCGAGCTGGCGGCGCGGGCGGTGGTCGGCAGCACCCCCACCCCCGAGCGCGCCGGCGCGGCCGCCTTCAACCTCAACGCGCTGCTCGACTTCCGCTGGGAGGTGACCCTCGGGGGGGAGTTGCTGACCCCGGAGGAGATGGCGGCCCTCGCCGAGGCGAAGCGCCCCTGGGTCCGCGTGCGTGGGCGCTGGGTGACCGTCGACCCGGAGCTGCTCGAGCGCCTGCGCCGTCGCCGCCCGGAGCGGGTGCGGGCTGCGGACGCGCTGGCTGCGGCGCTCGGCGGGGACGCCCTGGAGATCGGCGGCGAGACCGTCCCGGTTCGCGTCGAGGGAGCCGTCGCCACCCTCGCCGACCGGCTCAGGGCCGCCAGGGCGTGCCGGCAGGTCGCCGAGCCGCCCGGGCTGCGCGCCGAGCTGCGCCCGTACCAGCGTCGTGGCGTCGCCTGGCTCGCCGAGATGGTCGACCTCGGCCTCGGCGGATGCCTCGCCGACGACATGGGGCTCGGCAAGACCATCCAGGTCATCGCCCTCCACCTCCACCGGCACCGCGGCCCGCTGCTCGTCGTCTGCCCCGCATCGCTGCTGGGCAACTGGCAGCGCGAGCTGGCCCGCTTCGCCCCCGACGTCCCGGTGCGGCGGTACCACGGCGGTGCACGCCACCTTGACGGCGTCGCGGTCAACGAGGCCGTCCTCGTCACCTACGGGGTGGTGCGTCGCGACCGCGCGGCACTCGCCGGCATCGGCTGGGACCTGGTCGTCGCCGACGAGGCGCAGCACGTGAAGAACCCGCTGTCCCGCTCGGCACGCGAGCTGCGACAGGTCCCCGCCACGGCTCGGCTGGCGCTGACCGGCACGCCGGTCGAGAACCGGCTCAGCGACCTGTGGTCGATCCTCGACTGGACCACCCCGGGCCTGCTCGGTACCCTCGACGGCTTCCGCCAGCACGTCGCCGTCCCCGTCGAGCGCTACGGCGACGCCGCCGTCCGCGACCGCCTCGCCCGGGTCGTCCGTCCCTTCCTGCTGCGCCGCCGCAAGTCCGATCCCGACGTCGCCCCGGAGCTGCCGCCGAAGACGGAGACCGACCGGATCGTCCCGCTGACGCCCGAGCAGGCGACCCTGTACGAGGCGGTGGTGCGCGAGGCGCTCGAGGAGATCCGGCATGCCGAGGGGGTGGCCCGCCGGGGGCTGGTGCTGAGGCTGCTCGGCGCGCTCAAGCAGATCTGCAACCACCCTGCCCACTACCTGAAGCAGCCCGGCCCTCTGCCCGGCCGTTCGGGGAAGCTGGCGGCGCTCGACGAGCTGCTCGACGTCATCCTCGACGAGGGCGACGCGGCGCTGGTCTTCACCCAGTACGTCGCCATGGCGCGGCTGCTCGAGGCCCACCTGCGCCAGCGCGGCGTGGAGAGCCTGTTCCTTCACGGCGGGCTGGCCGCCCCGCGCCGCGACGAGATGGTGGCACGCTTCCAGGCGGGCGCGGCGCCCGTCTTCCTCCTCTCGCTCAAGGCGGGCGGGGTCGGCCTCAACCTCACCCGGGCGACCCACGTCCTCCACTACGACCGCTGGTGGAATCCCGCCGTCGAGGACCAGGCCACCGACCGCGCCCACCGCATCGGCCAGGACCGCCCCGTCCAGGTGCACCGCCTCGTCACCGAGGGCACCGTCGAGGACCGGATCGCCGCCCTGCTGGCGAGCAAGCGCATGCTCGCCGAGTCGGTCGTCGGCGGCGGGGAGGGATGGATCAGCGAGCTCTCCGACACCGACCTGGCCGAGCTGGTGTCGCTGCGGACGGCGGCATGACGCGGCGGGCCCCGCAGCTCCCCCCCGAGGTGGTGCGGCCGATGCGGCGCGGCGACGACTGGTGGCCTCCATCCCCGGGGCCCCGCGGCAGGCTGTCCGCTCCGCGGAGCGGGGCGCGCTTCGGCACCACCTGGTGGGGACGTGCCTGGGTCGAGGCGCTCGAGCAGCGAGCCCGCCTCGACGCCAACCGGCTACCCCGCGGCCGCAGCTACGCGCGCAGCGGAGCGGTGGGCCCGCTCGCCCTTGGGCCCGGGGAGGTGTGCGCCGAGGTGCAGGGGTCCAGGCCGGCACCCTACGTGGTGCGTCTGCGCGTCCGCGAGTTCACCGGTGACGAGTGGCGCGCCGTCCTCACCGCCATCGCGGCGCGCGCCGCGCACGCCGCCGCCCTCCTCGACGGTGTGCTCGAACCCGCCGTCGTCGACGACGTCACCCGTGAGGGCATCGCGCTCCTTCCTGCGGCCGGCGAGATCGGACCCTCCTGCTCGTGCCCCGACTGGGCGAACCCCTGCAAGCACGCCGCCGCGGTCTGCTACCTGGTCGCCGACCGGATGGACGAGGACCCCTTCACCATCCTGCTGTTGCGCGGCCGCAGCCGCGAGCAGGCGCTGGCCGGGCTGCGCCGTCTTCGCGGTGAGGGATCCGGCGCGGTGACGGCGCCGCCGGCCTCCCCCGAGCCCGCCGTCGACCCCGGCGTCGAGGTGCGCACCCTGCCGGCCCGGGAGTCGACGGCGGCGTTCCCGGCACCGCCGCCTCCCCCACCGCGACCGGGCCTCCCGGCGAGCCTGGCCGTCGACCCACCGGCTGGCGCCCCAGTGCGCGGGGAGGACCTTCGCGCCCTCGCCGCGGACGCCGCCCGGCGCGCCTGGGAGCTTGCCCACGGGACCGGTGATGGCGGCCTGGATCTCTCCGTCGAGGCGGACCTCGCCCGGCTGGCGGCGCAGCGCCTGGGCGGCTCGGGCTTCGACGACCTCGCCACGCGCGCGGCAGCCCGCCCGCGGACACTGATGCGCGCAGCGCTCGCGTGGCACCTCGGCGGCCGGGCGGCGTTCGAGGTGCTCGACGGTCCCGGCTGGCAGCCACCGGCCGATGTCGTGGAGGAGGGACGGGCGGCGCTCGCCGCTGCATTCGGGCACGCCTCGGTACGCGGCGAGCGGGTGACCCACCACGAGGCGGGCATGCAGCTCCGCTATGGACGTGACGAGCTCTGGTACCTGCTGGAGAAGCGTTCGGGGGCGTGGGAGCTGCACCACCCGCCCGACGTCGACCCGCGGCGGCTCGTGGCCCTGGTCGCGCCGGCCGCCACCGGGACGGCGGCTGATGCCACGAGGTGGGCCAGGCCCGACCCGTGAGCACGGATGACAATGTCGCTGGGATTGCGCTAGCGTTGAGGGGGGACGCGGTTCGACCCCTTGGAGAAGTGCGGAGGATGGGGAAGAGACCTCCGCCGCGCATCCGGCCTTGCGCCATCCAGTCGCTCCCCGTTGGCGGCGGCCGCGTCCTTCTCCGCTCGGCGGCCTCTCCGGCGACCGGGTGAAGACCCCCGCCGCCGGGGCAGCGTCGCCCTCTCGTGCCGTGTGAACCGGGCCTTCGGACAGTCCTCTCGAGATTGGCCTGCGGCTAGCGTCATCGCATGGCGGCGGACATGCGCAGTGCACGACGGGTTGGGCCGGGGATGGAGCGCCGTCTCGACGGCACCGTCGCGATCCTGACCATGCGGCACCCCCCGTACAACCTGCTGGACGCCGTGCTGTCGACGCTGGTCGTCGACGGGCTCCGGTGGGCGGCTGCGGAGGGCGCCCGCGCGATCGTGCTCCGGAGCGCGCTGCGCCACTTCTCCGCCGGCGCCGATCTCGACGCCATGCTGGCCGCCGCCGAGAGCGGCGACGGGGTCGTCGACCGGCCGGTGCTGGAGCTCCTGCGCACGCTCGAGGAGCTGCCGGTCCCCGTCGTCGCCGCCGTGCACGGGATCTGCGTCGGCGGCGGGCTCGAGCTCGCGCTCGCCTGCGACCTGGTCGTCGCGGCCGAGTCGGCGAAGGTCGGCTCGGTGGAGGCGACGGTCGGCCTGTATCCGCTCGTGGGCGCGATCGAGCGCGTCGCGCAGCGCGCCGGCGTGGCACGGGCGAAGGAGATGGCGATGCTCGGGCGCCGCTACGACGCGCGCACGATGGAGCGCTGGAACGTGGTCAACCGCGTCGTCGAGGACGAGCAGCTCGACGCCGCCGCGATGACGCTCGCGCGCGAGCTCGCCGGCGGCGCTCGCGTCCTCGACCTCTCCCGCGTGCCGGCCGGTCCGCACCGCGGCTAGTCCCGATCAGGAAGGCACGGGCCGGTGCTCTGCTCGACGGAACGCACCGGCTCGGCCGGCTCCGAGGACGTGCGGACGACCGAGTCCACGACGTCGCCGCGGGCCCTGTGGAACTCGCGCATGGCGCGACCCAGGCCTGACCCGACCTCGGGAAGCCTTCCCGGGCCCCGGACGATGAGCACGCCGACAAGGAGGAGAAGGACCAGCCAGATGTGACCCGGAGAGATGAACGGCATCGAAGGGACCTCCGTGGGGGACGGGCACCACGGCTATGTCGGGTGCCGGAGCCGGGGGCTGGCCTGGGGCCACCGCCCTCGCAGTCACCCATACGGGGAGGGGTACAAGCCCGCCCGGCGCCGGGGCGCTCTCCCCCGTCCTCAGCGCGACAGACTAGTGTCGCGTTCCCTGCGCATCGTCGGCTCGACCTCGATCGGAGACCTGGACACGGAGAGACCGAGATGACGAGCAGGAGCGAACCGAGCCGCCGGGGCCGAGGCGATCGCCCGCCGCCGGTGCAGCGGGGCTCCGTCCTCCTCGCGACCGGAGGTCTCCACCCCGCGTACAGATCCGGTGTATGCTCCCAGCCGACCGAACATCCGTCCGCAACCCCTCGACGTCCCAGCAGCGGACCTCCAGGCTGGAGGAGGAGTGTGACCGCGCGGGCCGACCTGCCGGAGCAGCCGACCGGGGACGGGGGTGCTCCCTCCTCGCCGGTCGCGGCCGGAGACACCGACGACGACGGCGGCAGCCCGTCGTGGCACCCGCTGGCGGACGGGGAGGCACCGCGCCCGGGTTTCCGGCGCAACGGCCGGCCATGCACCGAGGGAGATCACTGGTGGGCGTACCGCGGCAGCCGGCGCGGGCGTCATCCCTACCGCTGTCCCGAGCACGCCGCGCAGCGACGGCACGCTCCACCCGGAGCGCCCTGGCAACGGCGCACCCTCGCCGCCGTCGAGCAGGGTGAGGCGATCCGCGGGGACGGGCAGCTGCCCGTCTTCTCGTACGTGACCGTCGAGAAGACCACCGTGTACCGGGTGGCGATCGAGGCGGTGGCGGAGATGGCGAGGGTGCTCACCCTCCAGGTGCGCCCGGAGCAGATCGTGTCCCACCTCCTCGCGGCGGGCGCCGATCCGGAGCTCGCCCGCGAGGCCGGGGCCGACGCCGTCCTCACCAAGCTGGTCGAGTGGGGGAACCTCGACCGGATGCCGGACAGCGCCGAGCCTGTCCGCCTCAGGGAGTTCGACCGGCGCCGCTTCGTCTACCAGATGAGCCGGGCGGGTGGACTGGCCCACGAGGCGGTGGCCGGCTTCGTCGCCGGCCTGCAGCAGCAGGTCGAGCTGAGCCGCGCCCGGCTCGAGAGCCTCGAGCAGGGCCTCCGAGCGGTGGTGATGGCGGCATCCGCCCTCCCCTCCACCGCCGGCACGGGGACCGACGTCGATCGCGTGCGTGCGCTGCGGATGGCCCTCGACGCCGTCTTCGACTCCGGCAGGGTGCTCGGCGCGGACGCGACCGCCTTCTTCACGAGCATGCGCCGGCGCCAGGCGAGCTGGGCGGTGGACGAGGGGGCGTTCCGCCTCTACAAGGACGAGGTCATCCGCTACATCCGCGACTTCGTCCAGGAGCTCTGCGACCGGCACGGCACCCTGGGCTCGCTGTGCACCGCGGTCGAGGGGTTCGGAATCGAGCGACTCGTCTCCCTGGCTCGCGCCTACGACCGCGCCCCGGACGCGACCGCGGAGGACATCGCCCGGGACGACGCGGAGACGCTGGCGCGGTGGACCGGGCTGGTGAACTGGATCGCGACGACCGTGGACCTCATCCGCCACGAGGCGGTGGACGCGGTGCTGCGCGTCGAGAACGCCGCCGTCCGCATCGCCGAGTCGCTCCAGCCGCGGGTGAGCCGCCATCACGACTGGCTGCAGCTCGCCCGCTGGTTCGACGACGAGTCGCTGACCCCGGTCTGCGCAGACCTCTACCGGCGGGCCTTCGGTCCAGGCTCGTGGTTCCACCTCGGGGGCGACGCCGGCGCCGACGAGGGGCCACGTGTTCCGTGGCGGGCCGACCGCGGCATGGAGGAGGCGGTCGTCCGCCCCGCCGTCCAGGGCACCCGCGGTCAGGGTGGACGGCCGGGGGCACGCGCCGACTACAGCGAGGCACGCCGGAGGGCGCGGGACGAGCTGCGCCTGGCCCGGCTGCGCGAGCAGCGCGCGCTGTCCCGGGTCGCCGACGCCGGCCCCCTGCCGCTGTCCTCGCTGGGCGTGCTCGCGCCGCTCGAGTTCGATGCCATCGTCCAGATGGTGGTCCGCGCCCTCGAGACGCCCCTGCGCGACGGCGCCTGGCGGGCGAGCAGCGTCGACGCCGCCGCGACGATCGAGGTGCGCCCGCCGGCGGGGACGCAGGGCGGAGCGGTGCTGGCGACCCGGCACGGCCGGCTGTGGCTGTCCGATCTCGTGATCGACGTGCGCACCCGCGGAGCCGAGCGGGCGAGGCAGGCGTCGTGAGCGACAGCACCGAGCTCGTCGAGGCCACCCGGCATCTCATGCAGCGCAGCACGGTGCGCGCCGATCGCGACGAGGACCGGGAGGCCTACGGGGTCATCCGGCGCAACGCGACGGCGTTGCGGGAGTGGTTCGCCACCCACCCGCGGTACGACCTCACCGTCGAGGCCGGCTGGGCGCGGTTGACCAAGGCGCCACTCCGTGCCCCCGGCCCCGCTCTCGACGCGGTGACGCCGCAGTCGGGACGGCCCTTCGATCGCCGGCGATACGTCTGGTACTGCCTGGCCCTGGCGGCCGTCGACCGGGTCGAGGAGCGCCGCGTGCGCCTCGGCATCGTCGCCGAGGAGATCGAGGCCCTCGCCGTCCAGGTGCACGTGGTCACGCCCAACCTCGACCTCCAGGTCGACCGCATGGCGATCGCCGACGTCTTCCGCCGCCTCGAGGAGGAGGGTGTGGTGCGCCTTACCGACGGGAGTGCGCAGAGCTTCGTCGACAGCACCATGGGCGAGGCCCTCTACGAGGTCGACCGGTCGCTCGCCGCCCGGCTGCTGGCGGCGCGCCGCGCCCCCTCGGCGTGCGCGAGCCCGGACGAGCTCGACGTCGACCTCTACCCGCCGGGCCGCGAGGGCGAGAACCTCCGCATCCGCCACGACCTGTGGCGCCGTCTCCTCGAGACGGCGGTCGTCTACTACGACACCCTGACCGACGCCGAGCGCCAGTACCTCGACTCCCAGCGCCCCGTCTTCGCCCGTCAGCTGCGCGAGCGCCTGGGCCTGCGCCTCGAGGTGCGCGCCGAGGGGGTGGCGGCGGTGGACCCGGACATGCGTGCGGCGGGGTTTCCCCCGGCACCCGCCGGTTCCGTGGCGATGGCGGTGGCCTGCGTGCACCGATTCCTCGTCGAGGCCGACACCGCGGCGCCGGGTGAGCCGGTGCCCGTCGGCGCTCTGGACGAGGCGCTCGCACCGGTGCTCGCCCATCCGAGGACGCGCCGCGAGTACCGCGAGGACGATCGCGGGCGTGATGCGCTGCGAGAGCGCGCGCTCGCCCTCCTCGAGCGCGCGGGCATGGCCCGGCGCGGCGCCGGCGCCGTGGTCCCGCTGCCGGTGCTGCACCGGTACGTCTTCCGCATCGACGACACGACGACAGCGAGCGCCGCCGGTGGTACGGACGGCGAGGAGATCGACGCATGACGTCCTCGGTCCTGCCTCTCTCGTTCTCTCCCGAGGACAGCCTTCCGGTCCCCACCGGCGGGCGTTTCCGACCGCTGCGCTCGGGGGTCCAGAATCTCTGGCAGCACGACACCGTGCGCACCTACCGCAACGGCTGGATGCTCAACCGCGGGGTCAACGGGTCGGGGAAGTCGATCTTCCTGGGGCTGCAGGTGCCCTTCCTCCTCGACGGGCGGCCGGCCACCGCCCTGCCCCCCGCCTCGCCGGTGACCGGCTCCCGGGGGTCGCTCAAGGACCTCATCCTCGATCGCGACCGCTACGCCAGCCGGGTCGGCTACACGTGGATCGAGTTCGGCCGCCTCGACCCCGAGGGTCGGGTCGAGACCGTCACCTGCGGGGCCGGCCTGCGGGCGAGCCGGGCGTCGGCGGACGTGAGGGTCTGGTACTTCGTCACCGGCCACCGCGTCGGCCGCGACGTCCAGCTGTTCGATGCGGCCGGACTTCCGGCCGAGGCCGCCGACCTCCGTGCCGTGCTCGGCGGCGACCACGTCTTCGACGACGCGGCCTCGTACCGGGCGGCTCTCGACTCCGCCCTGTTCGGTCTCGGGGAGGAGCGGCTGCGACGGCTGGCCCGGATCCTGCGCGAGGTGAGCCGGCCCAACCTGGCCTCGAACCTCACCGCCGAGGCCGCCGGCCAGTACATCGCCGACTTCCTGGAGCCGATCGCGCCGCGCCTCTTCGAGCAGATCGCCGAGCACTTCAGCAGCCAGGCCACCCTCACCGAGCAGGTCCGCCGCCTCAAGGACGACGCCGCGGCGATGTCCCAGATCACGGATGCCCACCGCGCGTACGCCCAGGCACTGCTGCGGCGGCTCGCCTTCGACCTTCGCGACGGCGACTCGAGGTTCCAGGCGGCGAGCACGGCCCGGCGCGACGCCGACGCCGCCCTCGGCGTGGCGGACGATCGCGCGCGGCGGCTCGAGCGGGACCGCGGGGACGCGACGATGCGGAGCCGGGGCCTGTCCGAGGCGGTGCGCACCCTCGAGCTGTCCGACCCGATCACCGCGGCCCGTGACCTCGACAGCGCGGAGCGCGCCGTCGCGAAGGCCCTGCATGCGGTGCGCGCCGCGGAGACGGAGGTCGCGAAGCAGGACGGACGGGTGCGCACGATGACCGGTCGCCACGAGGAGGCGCTGCGCGACCTCGGCGCCGTCCAGGCGGACGCCCGGAGGTTGGAGCGGAGCGCGGAGCGTGCCGCGACCCAGGCGGTCCTCACCGGCGACCACACCGCCCTGGTCGAGGTCATGGGCGGCGAGACGGGCGGCGGACAGGAGGCGGCGCCGCCCGACGGCGACCTGGCGGCGGCGCGCACCCGGCTGAGCTCTGCGGTGCGGCGCCGCGAGCGGTCCATCAACGACCTCGTGGGCCTGGGCGAGAGGGCGCGCCGTGCCGCCGACGCCGCGGTTCGAGCGGCGGAGGCGGTCAGCGAGCGGCGCGTCGTCCACGAGGCCGCGGAGATCGAGCTCGCCGGGGCACGCGAGCGCCGGGCCGAGGCGGAGGAGGCGCTGCTCGAGGAGCTCGTGGCGTGGGCCGCGGGGTGCCGCGAGCTGTGTCCCGGCGACGCCGGCCGTGCGTCGCTTCGCGCGGCGGTGGAGGAGCGCCGGTCGCTCGCCACCGCGGTGCACGCACTGGCCCAGCCGATGTCCGACGCGGTCGCGCGGGAGAGCGCGTCCGCGCTCCTGGCCGGGCAGCGCTCCCGGTCGGCGGCCGAGGACCTGCACCGCCGGCGCGAGGAGATCGCCGCCCAGCGCGACGAGGGACCGGCGCCCCGACCGGCCAGGGTCCGCCCCGAGGTCTGTCCCGGCGTCCCGCTCTGGCGGGTGTGCGACTTCGCCCCGGGCGTCGAGGACCAGGCTCGGCAGGGCGGCATCGAGGCGGCCCTGGAGGGCGCCGGCCTGCTCGACGTCCTGGTTCTGCCCGACGGCGCGGTCCTCGGCGCCGACACCCTCGACGCCGCCCTCGTCGCCGGCGCGCCGGTCGAGGGCCCGTCGCTCGCCGACGTCCTGGTACCGGACGGAGACGGCGTGCCCGCGGCGACCGTGACCGCGCTGCTCCGCCGGATCGGTCTCGGGTCGATCCCCGGCGTGGCGGTGACGGTGGACCCGGACGGCGGCTACGTCCTCGGGCCCGTGGTCGGGCGGTTCGCGAAGACCGCCGCCGAGCACATCGGCGCCGCGGCGCGCGAGCGGACCCGCCTGCGCCGCATCGCCGAGCTCGACGCCGAGATCGCGGCCCGCGAGGCCGAGGCCGAGGCGGCCGACCGCCGTGTGGCCGCCGCCGAGGAGCGCGCTGCCGCGATCGCCGCCGACATCGCCGCCGCGCCCGACGAGACCGCGCTGCGAGAGGCCGAGGCCGCCGTGCCGCCTGCGGAGCGGGCTCTCGCCGACGCGGAGGCGCGCCTCGCCGTGGCGGCGGAGCGGCAGGTCGCCGCCGACGCCGCCGCCACGGCCGCCCGGCAGGCTCTCGACCGGCGCGCGAGCGAGACGGGCCTGGCCGCCTGGCTCGACGACCTGCCGGGCCTCACCTCGGCCACTCGGGAGTATCGCGACCACGCCGCGGGATGGATCGATGCCGTCGGGCGCTGGGGTGTCGCGGCGACGGCGGCAGCCAGGGCAGCCGAGGACCTCGCCGAGTCCACCGGCGCACTGGCCGAGCGGCGCGACGCGGCGCAGCGCGCGCGAGGGGACCTCGCCGAGGCCGTCGCCCGACACGGGGCGCTCGAAGCCCAGGCCCAGGCGGCGGGGGTGAGGGAGGCCCTTGCCCAGCTCGAGGAGGCGCGCCGTGAGCTGGCCGCGTGCACCGGGGACGTCGAGCGCCTCCAGCGGGAGGAGATGGAGGCCGCGGCGGAGCGGACGCGCTGCCAGATCGCGGTGGAGAGGGCGGCCGAGCGGCTCGACGAGACGGCCCGGACCCGTGACGCGGCCGAGGAGTCGCTGCGCATCGCCGCGGTGGCGGGGCTGCTCGAGTGCGCCGGCTGGGGGAGCCTGCGAGACGGGCTCGCGGAGGACCCGCGCGACTGGCGCCTCACCCACCTGCTCACCGGCATCGCGCGTTCCCGGCAGGCCGGCGACCGCGCGCCGGACGCGGACGAGGCGCGCGGGCGACTCAACCGCCTCATGGCGACCCAGACCCAGGTCTCCTCGCAGCTCGTCGACTACAGCTTCGTCATCGACCCGGGTGAGGCGGACCACTGGATCCCGCGCGGGGTCTACCAGGGGGCGGCGCGGCCGCTCCACGAGGTGCGCGACCTGGTGAGCGCCGACGCGCAGCGCAACGACGGCCTCATCGCCGAGGAGGAGCGACGCTTCTTCGACGCGGTGATGCTCAACCAGGTGAGCACCGAGCTGAACGCCGCCCTGCGCGCCGCCGAGACCCACGTGGCGCGGATCACGGACTGCATGCAGGCGCACCCGACCCGCCGTGGCCATCGCGTGCGCATCCGCTGGCAGCTGCGCACCGGCGAGGTCCCCGACGGCACCCGTGAGGTCCTCGATCTCGTCGCCCGCGATCCCCACCTCCACACCGACGCCGAACGGGACCTGATCACCCGCTGGATGAAGGGCCGTGTCGACGAGGCGCGGGAGGGACGGGACGGAACCCTCGCCGACCGCCTCACCGCGGGCTTCGACTACCGGGCGTGGCACCAGGTGGCGGTCCAGCTCGCGATGCCCGGATCGGACCGGTGGGACCGGTTCCGGTCCCAGCGCGCGGTGCTCAGCGAGGGCGAGC
Organism: Chloroflexota bacterium; assembly: GCA_028287625.1. GTDB lineage: Bacteria > Chloroflexota > Dormibacteria > Aeolococcales > Aeolococcaceae > CF-96. The sequence continues at coordinate 12,472 of JAQBPH010000186.1, forward strand.
GTGCCGCGCTGCTCCACCTGCCCCTGCTGGCCGCGGTCGCCACCGCCTACGACGGCGCCCGCGAGGGCGCACCGCGGATCTTCGGCCTCGACGAGGCATTCGAGCGGATCGACGACGGGATGCGCGAGGCGTGCTTCGGCGTCATCAGCGCCCTCGACCTCGACGTGCTCATGGCGAACTACTCGATGATGCCGACGTACGCGAGCGTCCCCGGCATCGCCATCAACATCATGTCCGTCTACCCGGAGATCGGCGGCGTCGGGGTGACGTCGATGTTCTGGGACGGCGAGCGCCTGGAGCCGGTCGACGAGTGAGCGTCACCGGCACGGGACCGATCGGCGCCCTGCGCCAGGGCGGAGCCCTCGACGGGTTCTGGCGTCGGTGCGCGGACACGGTGGAACGTCGAGGGTCGCCGTCGGGCACGGTCGTGCTTCTCGACGACGACGAGCGCGCGGCCGTGGGCAGGGTGCTGGGGCGGCGGCTGCAGCCGTCGGTGCGCCAGGTGCGCGTCGCCGAGCTGGACGCCTTCCTGCGCGGCTCGCCGCTCGATGCGGGGCTGTCAGACCTGCTTCCCGAGCTCCTCGGCCAGCGTCTGCGCAACCACCCCGAGGAGCGCCGAGCACTCCGCCGGACAGCCGACCGGACCTGGGCCGAGGCGGCCGTCCACCCCGCGGTGGGCGCCCACCCCCGGCTCGATGACTGGCTCACGAGGCTGCGCCGCTCCGGGACGCTGTCGCGGCTCGCCCCCGGAGCCGAGGGCCCGGTCGCCCTGGCCCGTGCCCTCGACGTCCTCGCAGCCCTCCCCACCGAGCAGCCCGAGCTGCTCGCGGTCCTCGCCACCCGTGTGCTGCGCACGCCCCACGCGCTCGACCCAGGCACACCGACGTCGACGCTGGTTCTCGGGGCGCTCGCCCAGCTCGAGGACAGCGAGGTGCGGGGTGCCGGCGACCGGAGACGGCTCTGGGAGCGGTTCGGCGTCGTCTGCGACCGGCTGAGCTCCACGGTCCTCACCCTCAACCTGCGCGCCTCCGCCCCGGCACCGCTGGCGGCGGTGCTCGCCGCGGGGGCCGATGCCGGGGTGCCGATGTGCCTGACGCTCGATCAGCTCGAGCGGTGGAGCCGGGACGCGCGCTGGGAGGCGCAGGTGGTGTTCGCCTGCGAGAACCCCTCCGTCATGGATGCGACCGCCGAGCGGCTGGGGGCCGCCTGTTCCCCGCTGGTGTGTGTCAGTGGCCAGATGAGCATCGCCTGCCGTCTCCTGCTGCGCTCTCTGGTGGGGCAGGGGGTGGAGGTTCGCTACCACGGCGACTTCGACTGGGGCGGCCTGGAGATCGGCAGCGCGGTGATGCGCCTCGGTGGCCGCCCCTGGCGTTTCGGCTCCCAGGACTACCGCGACGCGGTGGCGGCCGCCGGCGCCGACGGCCTGCGCGGCCGGCCGGTGACAGCGACGTGGGACCCGGCGCTGTCGGCGGCGATGCGGGAGATGGGGATGGCGGTGGTCGAGGAGGCGGTGCTCGACGACCTGCGCGCCGACCTTGACGCCGGGGTGGATCGGTAAACGCCGAAGCGGCCGTCACTCCCCTTCCGCCCTCCACGAGAACTGTGCACGTCGCTGGCTACTCCCGGGCCAAGGTGTGGTAGTTCCCGCGGCCGTCGGCGGGGCGCTCGCGACGACCGAAGGCTATCTATACCACGGCTCACGTGAAGTACTCGTACCACTCCGCACCCACTCGAATTACCCGCCGCCTCAGAATCCTGTTCACTACCACGACGTCCTCACACCGGTGCAGGACGATAATGCCTTCTCGCGCCGCCCCGTCCGCTTGCCAGACTACCGGCAGGCCGATTCCTGAAGCCTCGGACCCAGCTCTGGGGGCGTGCTGCTTCTTCCCTCGTCTGAGCCTGGAGCTGTCGTCCCGAACCGACTGAGCGTCTGAGCGTTCAGGAATGACCATCACGCCAATTATCGCAAGCATGCCACCGCCTATCGCTGCGACTGCACAATAGTGATGCCATTGGGACGCTCGATCGCCAGCGGCCAACCCCATCAACGCCGCCAACTCCCCGACAGTGAGCAGTCCGGCTAGATAGACGGCAACGACTTTCGCCTGAACATGAGGCTCAGCACGGACCACGCCGCTCTCAATCCCAAAGGCGATGAGGAGAACAGGAATAACTTGGGCGGTTGTAGTAAAGAACTCGACGGGATGATTACGTGCCGGAAAAATGTCTTCGATCGGTACGAAGAACAGCGCAACATAAAACGAGATGATCGCGGTTAACGACACCACCGCTAGCAGGCCGAACCGCATCGCCCACATCGCATATGCGATTGATGCACCCAAGAAGGCCCCAAAAACCGCGTGTCCTGGGCGGATACCCGCAACGGACGACCATGCCACAAAGACGACGATACCCACAGTCGCTGGAAGTCTTAGCTCTGCGGCTACTCTTCGCAGGGACTGATGGAACCGCACGGAGGGTGTCACGCTTCCCTCAGGAGAGCCGTCCTGCGGGGCCTTCATTGATGATGCCAGAGACCGTTGCGCACCATGATATCGGCCAGCCGGACATGGGCGGCAATATACTTGCTCTCTGGCAATTCAAGACGGTGAACGCCGTCATGATCGAGTTGCACTTTCGTAAATCTGTCATAAGGGATGGCTTCGGACTCAACCTGTTCGGCAGGTTGCCGACCTGAAACGGTGAACTTCAGCTGAAACTGACCACAGCCGCCGAGCCCTTTACGGGCATCGCGTAGGGCCTGGAGTCCTTCGCCCGCGGATAGCAACTCGATGGCTCGAGTACCTATCCCATGCATGCCCTGAAATACGACCAAGGTAGGCCACTCCTCTGGCGGAGTCGTTGCAAAGTCTCGACTAAGGAAGTTCGGTAGACGAGTCACGATTAGAAAGTTGCTCTGAATATAGTGACCCTTCCGCCCATCCTTGTCGGTGAACTCATCGCCTGTAGCACCATATATAGGTTTGTCACTAGCCGTATCGATCAACCCCCAATTCGTCGTCGTGACCCGTCCTACACGTTCCAGGTTCCAGCCGACCAAGCCTTGCCTCAGCATGCTTGGGTCTTCGCGATCGGAGACGCCGAACCATCGGAGCGGAATGATGGGCTCCTTCCCTCGTTCCTCAGGACGATGGAGATGATTTAGATCTGGCCCATCAAACTCCCATGCGAGCATAGTGAGGAGGTTCGAATTAGTACCACCCACCACAACCAGATTTCCCGCTGGTTCAAGGGAAAGGAACTCGTCCGTGGAGACCTGGCTGCTCGACAGGAACTCGAATGGATCGAGGACTGCGCCGCCTGCAGCTTCGTTGTCGGGATGTGTCCCGGCAGAGTAATCCTTGCGACCAGTCGTGAGAAAACTCGGCTGCCCCGAGCGGACAGGAGGCGCGAATGTGTCGGCGAACAGCCTCTTGGCTTGGGGCGCCCCGATCTGGCGCGTGAGTGAGTTGACGACCCGGGCATAGCGCGAGGCAAAGGCCACACTCAGGATGATCGCGCCTAATCCAGCAATAACCTCCAATGCCTCCCGTCTATTGATCTTCTTCAGGTCGGCCGGCATGGAGCCTGTGCTGGTCATCAGGTCACGGAGGTCGCTTAGGACTGTCCTCACTTCACCTGCCCCCCACTCTGGCAACGTTCGAAGGTCGCGCGGACCTCAGAAGGCGCTCACGAACCCTGTACGACGGTGCCGTTCCAAGGCGGTCCCAGCCACCTGACACCACAGCGTAGCACTCGAAGTGACAGGTGTCAGCACCACTCTGCCCGGTGTCGTCGGCCGTCGAAATCTGACCGCCTAACCGCCGCCTGACGCTCACATCTCTACGACTGACAGATGGCTCATCGCCGACGACGCCGTCATCGGCGCCGTCCTCGCGCGGCTACCGCTCCTCCAGCAGCCGCCCGTAAGATGGATGCGGCCTGACTCCCTGGCGTCCGCGACCGCTGCGCGGCCGCCGGTGTCGCCTTCCTTTTCAACCAGTGGGGCGGCGTAAAGAAGAAGAAGGCCGGCTGTATCGTCGACGGTCGCACCAGGGATGAGATGCCGAAGGCGACGGCGGCCCTAGTCGGAGCGCGATGTCCGGCTACAGCCGCTCGCCTGTGTCAACTTCACGAACTCGTCACACGGCCTCTCGAGCCAGGGCGCTCGCCGTGCCACATCGTGCCGGCCGCAGGTAGAACCACCAGGTCAACCCGACGCAGCTCGCTATAGAAGGCGATGAACCCGAGGATCGCGGCGGACGGGCGGCCGGTCCCGAGATCGACCAGCCATAGCTCTGCGGGACGAGGAAGGCGCCGTATGCGCCGATTGCGGAGCTGAATGCGAGCACCGCCGCCGCCTCTCTGCGTGCCTCGGTCTTCTCCGCCCACCCCGCCGCGGGCAGCACCACGTCGGCGAACCAGCTGGTGTCCGTGGGGTGGTAGAGGTCCTGCACCACCACGAGCTCCGCGGCGCGCAGCGCCGCCTCCGCGCGGGTGGCGTCGGGCGGCGAGCCGACGCGGTTGCTGCCGGCGATCCACACGGCGCGGAGGCCCGTCGAGCAGTGCGTCGACCATCTCGACGGCGGTCAGCCCGGGACGGCTCGATGGGTCCCGATCCCCAGAAGCGCCGCACCTCGTCGCGATCGTCCGAGTCGGCGAGCCGCCGGTGGGCGGCGAGCTCGGTGGCCATGCCGCCCACCTCCCGTCCGCCCATGGCGTTGGCCTGACCGGTGAGCGAGAAGGGACCCGCGCCGGGACGCCCGATCTGCCCGGTCGCCAGGTGCAGGTTGATGAGGCCGAGGCTGCGCATGGTGCCGGTCACCGCATGGTTCAGCCCCTGGCACCACAGCGAGAGGCTCGCCGTCGAGCCCGCGATGAGGTGCGCGGTTCGGCGGATCAGCGTCGCGTCGATGCCGCACAGCGGGGCGGCACGCTCCGGCGGCCACCCCGCCGCCACCGCGGCGACCTCCTCGAACCCGGAGGTGTGCTCGCCGATGTACTGACGGTCGAGCACGTGGTGCTGGATGCACGTCTGCAGCAGTGAGAGCAGGAGGGCGACGTCGGTTCCCGCGGTGATCTGGAGATGGATGTCCGCCGCCTCCGCGGTGGGTGTCCGGCGCGGGTCGATGACGATCC
>JAQBPH010000191.1:0-2943 GCA_028287625.1 Chloroflexota bacterium
GCGCGCACCGAGTTCCAGGCGGTGCAGTTCATGCCGCTCTTCGCCCTGCCCCAGGTGCTGCTCTGCGGCCTCTTCGTCCCCCGGCAGGAGATGGCGCCGGTGCTCACCCGCATCTCCGACCTGCTGCCGCTCTCCTACGCGGTGGACGCGATGCGGCTGGTGACGTCGTCGCCGGCGGTGACCGCAGCGCTGGTGCGCGACATCGCCGTCGTCGGCGGCTGCGGCCTGCTCGCCCTCGTGCTCGGCGCGGTGACGCTGCGCCGCCGCACCCCGTGACGCCCGGCTGAGCTCACTCGAAGGCCTCGACGCAGCGAACCCCGCCGCCGCCAGCAACCGCCGAGTGCTCGACGCCGGCGGGGATGCGAATGCCCTCACCGGTGGACAGTGGCAGGCCGTCGAAGCTGATCGACCCCTCGACCACGAAGAGGCGCTTGGGACGGGGATGGCGGTGGCGGCCGAAGACCGCCCCGGCCCCCGCCGACCACGGCGAGGGATGCAGGCCGGCGGCGCGGAGCGTCTGCTCCGGCGCCGCCGAGGCGTCGAGGCGCTCGATCACGCGGAGAATGTACAGCACCCGGCCCCGCGGTCAGTTGGCCCGAAGTTCCGGAGCCTGGACTACGTTCAACGGTGCGATCTTCCTGCTGCTACATGGGAATCGGGGGACAAGGGCGCTCCCAGAGGTAGACAGAAACCAGCTTGACGCGGAGGGGTCCCAGGGGCGAGCATCTGTTCGCCCTGATCTCGCAGCGAGCAGCTGTAGTCAGAACGCCGCATCGACGTATGAACTCGCTCTGAACTCGCGAGACCGCCGGAACTTCGGGTTAGCGATGCCCGGCGTCGCTTCAGAGCTCGCCCCACGCCTCGCATCCTCGGTCACGACTGTTCCCCGTCGCCCGCCGGCGGTTCCGGAACCTCCCTGCCTCTGGGTGCCGGTGCACCGCTCGGGTCGGGGTCCCATCGCCGCCGGTGACTGCGCTCACCACCACCACCACACCGGTGACGTCCGACTCGACGCTGACCTCGCCGCGCTTGAGCAGCTCGAGGAGGCAAAGGAAGGTGACCACCGCCTCCAGTCGCGTCGCCGCCGCGGCGAACACCTCCTCGAGCGGCACCCGTGCCCCGCTCCGCCACCAGGGCGCGCAGTGCGGCAGCCCTCTCGTCCGCCGACACCGGAGGTGGCGGGGGCGACCGGTCAGCGAACTGTTGCCAGCCCTTCTTCCCGATCAGCGGGCCGCGGCATCCCCTGGTCGGCCACCGACCTCGCATCCCCGATCGGGTCGTCTTCGACAAGCTGGTCCAGGTCCTCGTCTACAGCTGCGCCTACGCGCGGATCGCGGATCAGCGCTGTTCCGCCACCACCATTCGCCGCCGTCGGGACGAGTGGATCCACCGCGGCGCCATGGCACGACTCGAAGATCTCGCCCGCTCGTGCTATGACCGAATGATCGGCCTCAAGCTCGAGGACCTCGTCGTCAATGGGTGCATCACCAAGGCGCCCTGCGGCGGTGATCACGCGGGGCGTGGCCCGGTGGACCGAGGCAAGCTGGGCCTCAAGCGTTCGCTCGTCGTCGATGCTGCGGGGATCCCGCTCGGCGTGGTGCTGGCACCGGCCAACCGAAACGATTCTCCGCTGCTGACGCCGACGCTCCACACCGTCATCCCGCTGCTGGAACCAGGCACTGCGACCGCTCACCTCGATCGGGGCTACGACTCCGGCAAGACGCGCACCGCGCTTGCGGAGCGCCACCTCGCGGCGTCTATCGCGCGGCGCGGCAAACCGGCACCGCTGCAGGCGGGTCAGCGCTGGGTCGTGGAGCGGACTCACGCGTGGCACAACGCGTTCAAGAAGCTGGTCTGGTGTACCGAACGTCGGCGGCCCGTCATCGCCTTCTACGTGGCCTTCGCCACCGCGGTCATCATCGTCCGCCGGCTGATCCGGGGGGCCTGGAAGCGCATCGCTGGGACACTCGACCCCGCCGATGCCCTTGACCGACACGAACGCGCCAATCAACTATTGGCGCAACCTCCTATCCGACCATCGGCGCGAGCGGCCGGCGGGAGCGGCCGAAGCCCAACACGGAGCATCCCGCCCCGGGGGGGGCGAGGACATGGGGCATGGGAACGCCTGCCTTGGAGGCACGGCAGGCCCGGCGCTCTTGCTCCCTCTGCGGGGACTCTTGACATCCCGCTCGGCCGCCTGGCCCCCGAACGGCTCATCCTGACGGCCGTCACTTGAGGGTCTGCAGATTCTGGGTGACGGCCACCGCGTGGGGATGGTCAGGACCCCAAACGGTCGTAAGGATGGCGAGGGCGCGCTCGAAGCCCCGCCGCGCCCCGGCCAGGTCGCCGAGGTCCTGGAGGACACTGGCCAGGTTGTTGACGTCCCTGGCGACGGCGGGGTGGTCGGGCCCGTAGGCGGCCTCGTCGATGGCGAGGGCGCGCTCGAAGCCCCGCCGCGCTCCCGCCAGGTCACCGAGCTCCCGGAGGACGCTGGCCAGGTTGCTGACGCAGGTCGCGACGGTGGGGTGGTCGGGCCCGTAGGCGGCCTCGGCGATGGAGAGGGCGCGCTCGAAGCCCCGCCGCGCCCCCGCCAGGTCGCCAAGGTCCTGGAGGACGTCGGCCAGGTTGTTGACGTTCCTGGCGACGTCGGGGTGGTCGGGCCCGTAGGCGGCCTCGGCGATGGCGAGGGCACGCTCGAAGCCCCGCCGCGCCCCCGTCAGGTCGCCGAGGTCCTGGAGGGCGCGGGCCAGGTTGCTGACGCGGATGGCTACGGTGGGGTGGTCGGGCCCGTAGGCGGCCTCGGCGATGGAGAGGGCACGCTCGAAGCCCCGCCGCGCCCCCGCCAGGTCACCGAGTTCCCGGAGGACGCTGGCCAGGTTGCCGACGTTGGTGGCGACGTCGGGGTGGTCGGGCCCGTAGGCGGCCTCGGCAATGGCGAGGGCG
>JAQBPH010000224.1:0-6644 GCA_028287625.1 Chloroflexota bacterium
CGTCTCAGCAGCCGAGCAGCTCGGCGCAACCGTCGGGCTCGGGCGGCGGCGGGAGCCCGGCCTCGACCGGGTCGCCGGCACCGCCGCCGCACAGCTACCGCGGCTCTCAGGCGCACGGTCCCAGTCGGCAGCGGACGCCGGCTCCTCCCCCTCGAGGCGCAGGTGCTCCAGCGTGAACCGGATTCCAGCGCGCCGTGGCTGAGCCTCGCGGTCCCGGCGTCTCCGGCCGCCGGCTCGGCTCGTCCCGTGGTCCCTTCCTGGCGGGGCCTCATGAGTGTGGGAGCGCCCCCGGCGATCCCCGTCGTCCTTTCTCTGCGCACACTTCGCCGTGAACCGCCGCGATGGCGTCAGCCGCGGACCGGCCACCCGTCCGGCACCACCCCGTGCCATGCGGATGCGAGTCCCCAGGCCATCGCGGTCCGCATCGCCGTGGCCACCATCGGCATGCCGCTGATCCGCGCTGCACCCCCGACGGTGCCGTGGTCCGGCAGCTCCGTGGCGTGGACCGCCCGAACCGTGGACTGCAGCCGGCCACCCGGAATCGGCGCACGCAGCACCGAGGCGACCGGTCGGGGCAGCGCCGCGACGGTCCCGGCGGCGGTCCTCCCCACCGACGAGAGCAGGGGTGGGACCGGGGGGATCACCACGGCCGGGTGCGGCGGGGAGCCTGCAGTCCTCCGGGCGGCCGCGGGCGGGACCACGGGGGCGGCGCCTGGTCCGGGAGTGCCGGCCGAGGAGCGCGGCGGGAGCGGCGCCGCCCCCGCCACAGCCGGCGGTGCGGGTGGAGCGAGTGCCGGGTAGGCCTGGGGCGGAGACGGTGCCGGCAGAGGTCCGACGGCCTCCGGCGCGGGCGTGCTGAAGGGCGGCGCCTGACGGAGCGCGATGCGGAGGTCCGGTCCGCCGCCGCGCACGGCGACCGTGGCCGTGGCTGCGCCGGCGACGAACAGCGCTCCCAGAGCCGCCGCGATCGTGCGCCACCGCCCCGGCATCCGCGCCTGTCTGAGCATCGATGTCCTCCTGTGCGCCGTCCCGACCCGCCGTGGAGTCGTTCGGGTACGACCGGCAGCGTAGGTCCCGACCTCGGGACGCTCTTCGTACTTTTCTGCGAGACCTGCCGCGGGAAGGGGATGTCGTGATCTCGCGGACGAGAGTGCGAAGGGTGGCTGGGGAGCGCCCTCCTCGCCATCCCGGACACCGGGCGGCGGCAGCGGCAGCCCAGCTGGCGCGCTCCCGGGCCAACGCCGCTCGGTACGAGCGGCCAGCGACTTCTACGAGGACGACGCCGGGCGTAAGCCTGCGCTGGAGTGGCTGCAGGGTCTCGAGCGCCGGCACCGCCGCATCGTCGGTACAGCGCTACGAGAGATCCTCGAGCATCAAGGGATCAACATCTGCTCGACCTCGTTCGGCCGCCAGCTGGGAGGGGGCCTCTTCGAGTTTCGACTGCGTGAGGAGGAGCTTCTCGTCCGGGTGTTCTGCCATGCCCATGGCCAGCGGCTCATCCTCCTCCTCGGCGGCTACGACAAAGGCAAGGACCCTGCCAGAAAGCGACAGGAGGCTGAGATCGGCGAAGCGAGGCGCCGGCTCAAAGCTTGGACCGCCAGACAGCGAAGGGCTCGACAATATGATCTTTTTTTCCGCATATTGTCCTCCAGTGGCCACGACCAGACGTCCCCGCGACTTTGCCCAGCTCCTTGATCAGATCGAGGCGGAGGCCCACGAGGAGGGGCCGGTCGGGGAGGCCGATCTGCGCGCCCTCCAGATCAAGTACGCGATGGTCCACCAGATCCTCGAGCGGCGGCGGGAGCTCCACTGGACGCAGAAGCAACTCGCAGAGAAGGCGGGTATCGGCCAAGCGGTCATCAGCAGGATCGAACGGGGTCGGCTCAGCCCGACAATCGATACGTACGCCAGGCTTGCGACCGTCTTGGGCTTCACCCCGAACTTTCAACCCGGGCGCTGGCCTGACCCGCTGCCAGGATCGGTGTGAGCGTGCCGTTGCCGAGCCCTCCGCCAGCCCGGCGGATCGGCGGCGAAGCCGGAGTGGGGATGCGGATCTGCGGTCATGGGAGCACCGGCTCCGGTCGTCGAGTCCCAGCAGGGGTGGACACCGCCGCCGTGACGCGCCGGGCCAGCTCCAGCAGCTGGCGGTCGGCCCGGGGCCCTGCGATGACCTGGAGGCCGACGGGTGCCCCATCGGCGGTGAACCCGGCCGGGACGCTGATCGCAGGATGACCGGACAGGTTGAAGACCCAGGTCAGCGCGACGCTCAGGTGCTCGCCGGGTCCGTCGTGCCCGTGCGGGCGGCCCGGGGTGGTCGGCGTCAGCAGGAGATCGGTGGCCGAGAACAGTGCGGCCAGCCGGCGGTCGTTGTCCGTGCGCACTGCGGCCGCGGCCGCCCGGTCCTCCGCGATGGCACGCGGATCGTGGAGGGTCATCCAGGCCCGGGCGGGATCCTCCAGCCGCACGGGGACGTCTCTCCAGCGCAGCCCTGCAGAGGCGACCAGCCGCTCTGCGGCGGTGCGGGCGACCACGACGACCTCGTCGTCGAGCTCGTCGGTGGCATAGCCGAGATCGGCCGACCACGTCGCGGTGCGCGCCTGGCCGGCGTCCGGAAGCGCGCCGAGGACGACCTCTGCCCAGGCGGCGAGGTCGTGCGGGTCGCGGGCCAGTGGGGCAGCCACGGCGAGGCCGGCGCGGTCGGTGCCGTGTAGCAGCCCGGTGGTGGGTTTGTAGCCGAAGATGCCGCACCAGGCAGCGGGGATCCGGGTCGAGCCGGCGCCATCGCTGCCGGTCGCCAGCGGCACCACCCCCGCAGCCACCGCGGCTGCGGAGCCGGCGGAGGAGCCGCCGGGGGAGAGGTCACCGCGCCAGGGGTTGCGGGTCGGGGCGCGGTCGGTGTGGCCCCAGGTCTGTGCGCCCGCGCCGCGCGGGGTCGAGGTGGAACCGATCGGGATGGCGCCGGCAGCGCGCAGCCGCTGGATCTGCAGGCCGCGCATGCCGGTCCCCTTCACCGCGATCGGGACCCCGGCCAGCCGCGGAGCCAGGCGGCCGCCGGCGACCAGGGCGTCGAGGCGCTGGGCGGCCGAGACCGCCTGCTCGGCGACGACCTCGACGAACGCGCGCAGCCAGTCGTCCGTGCTGGTCAGCCGTGCCAGCGCACCGGTGACACACTCCTCGGCGGTCGCCGAGCCGGTGGCCACCGCGTGGCGGGTGCGCTCTGCCGAGAGCGGATCAGGATGCGGGCCGAGGTGCGTTCGGGCGGGGTCCCCTCCACTGGTCAGGGGCCACGGCGGCAGATGATCAACGATAGCCGACCGGATTCGCCTCGATCTCCCGCACGCCCACCAAGGTGACCACCGGCGAACGGTCGTCCCTACGAGACGGCGATCCGCACGTGGGTGTGATCCGAGCGCGCGCCGCTCCTGGGCCGGAGGGCCAGGGTGTAGGTGCCGCCGGGCAGGTTGGTGCCCGTCAGCGTCCCGTTGCCGGGGGAGGCCTGCATGAGGCCGGGACCGAGCAGCGCGCCCTCCACATCGGGACTGTCCCAGCTCGCGCACAGGCTTCCCCCGGGCCGGACGGTGAGGCGGTACACCCAGCCGCCGTACGGGCTCATCGGACCGGTGTCGCCGTCGAAGGCGACCCGGGAGCACCCCGGTGACGAGGACGGGGTGGAGGACATGGCCAGGCGCGGGCCCACCGCTCGCGGGACGGCGGCGCCCTGCGGGGGGTGGACGGTCGCCGAGCTGATGACCACGGACACCGGGCGCATGCTCGGGGGCGGTGCGGCGGGCGGGAGCTCGGATGCGGGGGTGGCGGGTGCGACGTCCACCGGTGGCATCACCGGTGCCGGTGCGGCGAGCACGTCCTGGGGCACGGCGGCCTGGTTGTGCAGCCGGCTGCGAGTGGTGTGGTGGGCGGCGTCGGACAGCACCGCCACCAGGGCGATCGTCGCGGCGGCGGTGACCGCGATCGCCGGGACGAACGTCCACATCCGCCACCCGCGGCGGACCAGCGCAGCCGGCTCGGCGCGCGACCGGACCGACGGCACCGCGCGCCTGTCGATGGTCGGGGTGAGTGGCGGAGGCGGCGCCGCCGGCGGGTGGCCTGGCGGGTCGAACGGCTCGATCGGCGGTGCCAGCGGTGCCGGGACTGCGGCCACGGGCAGCGAGCGCGCGCGGCCCGCCGCCACCCGCCCGGATGCCGAGGCGGCTGCCCGGCGCACCGCATCGGCGGCGGCCGGGGACACGGGCTCGGTGAGGAGGTCGTCGACCTCGATCCTGAGCGCCCGTGCCAGCTCGGAGAGGACGGAGATCCGGTCGGGGGGCGGCAGCACACCGCGCTCGACCTTGTACAGCCAGCTGGGCGACTTCCCGATCAGCCCGGAGAGCTGCGTCCGCGAGAGGCCGGCACGCACCCGGTGGCGGTGGATTCGCTCCCCGGTCGTCCGCTGGTCCGCCTCGGGCCGGCCCACCGGACGGCGCGGCTCGGGTCCCGCCATGTCCTGCCCTCCAGGACCCCACCCTCTCGCCGATCATGGCCGCCTCGGTTGCGGCCGACCATGTGACGTCCGGCACCGCCAAACCCTGCGCGCGGGGCGGCTAGTGCGCCGCCTCCTCGGTCAGCTTCGCGTACTCCCCCTCGTCCAGCAGGGTCGTACCGGCCTCGGTCACCTCCTCGAGGCGGAGCAGCCAGCCGGCCCCGTAGGGGTCGGTGTTGACCTGCTCGGGGGCGTCGCCGAGTGCGTCGTTGACCTCGGCGACGCGTCCACCGACCGGGGAGTAGAGGTCGCTCGCCGCCTTCACCGACTCGACCACGCCGAAGCGCTCGCCGGCCTTGAGGGTGGCGCCCACCTCGGGCAGCTCGAGGAAGATGACGTCGCCGAGCTGGGCTTGGGCGAAGTCGGTGATGCCGATACGGGCGCCGCCGTCGACGGCCTCCACCCACTCGTGCGTCGCAGTGAACCGGAAGGCGCTCAGGTCGGGCACGGCGATCAGCTCCTAGGGCGTCGATAGAAGGGGAGCGGGACCACGGCGGCGCTCGCCGCGGTCCCGCGGATGTCGACGTCGAGACGCTCGCGGCCGGCGGCGTCGGGCTCGACCAGCGCGGTGGCGATGCCGCAGCCGAGGGTGAAGGAGAAGCTGCCGCTCGTCACCTCGCCCACCTGCCGGCCGCCGTCGAGCACGGGCTGGCCGTGGCGGGCGATGCCGCGGCCCTCGAGGCGCAGCCCCGCCGTGCGGCGGGGCGGGCCCTGCTCGGCGATGCGCCGCAGCGCCTGCGACCCGCAGAAGTCTCCCTTGGCGAGCTTGACAGTCCAGCCCAGCCCGGCGCTGAAGGGGTCGACGGTCTCGTCCATGTCCTGGCCGTAGAGGCGCAGCCCCGCCTCGAGCCGCAGCGTGTCGCGGGCGCCGAGGCCCGCGGGGAGCAGGCCCCGGTCGCGGCCCGCGTCGAGCAGCGCGTCCCAGAGCTCGGGGGCGCGGGCGGCGTCGATGTAGATCTCCACCCCGTCCTCGCCGGTGTACCCGGTGCGGGAGACCACGGACACATCGGCGTCGACGCCGGCGACCCGGCTGCCGGCGGAGCGGAAGGGGCGGAGGGAGCCCACCTCCGCCTCGCAGAGCGGGGCGACGATGTCGACGGCGCGCGGACCCTGCACCGCGATCAGCGCGAGGCCGTCGCTGAGGTCGGTGAGCTCCGTCCCGGGAGCCAGATGCTCGCCCATCCAGGCGACGTCCCTGTGCCGGGTGGCGGCGTTGACCACCACGATGAAGCCCCTGCCGTGGAGCTCGCGGTAGACGATGACGTCGTCGACGATGCCGCCCTCCTCGGAGCACATCACCCCGTAGAGGGCCGCCCCGGGCGCCAGCCGCGACACGTCGTTGGCGACCAGGTGCTGCACCGAGGCCTCGGCGCCGGGGCCGGCGATCAGCACCTCGCCCATGTGGGAGATGTCGAAGACGCCGGCGCGCTGGCGCACGGCGAGGTGCTCGTCGCGGATCCCCGTGTACTGCAGCGGCATCTCGTAGCCGCCGAACTCGACCATGCGCGCCCCCAGGGCGACATGGCGGTCGAAGAGGGCGGTGCGCTGCGCCATGGCCGCTGGTTATAGCAGCACCTGCCGGTGGCTACACTCGGAGCCATGCGTTCCGCGCTCAGGCTGCTGCCGGCGGCGCTGCTGCTGCTGGCGGCCTGCGGCGGAGGCTCCTCCTCGCCGAGCTCGCCCACCGGCGGTCCGGACGACCTCGCCAACCAGGGCGGCACCATGACCGTCGGCGTGGTCCAGGAGCCCACCTCGTTCCTCGCCCCCGGGATCGTCGACAGCATGCTCTCCTCGGTCGCGGTGGACGCCCCGATCGCCGAGGGCCTGCTCTGGTACCGGCCCCTCGAGGCGACGTCGAACGCGCGCAGCCTCGCCGACTTCTGGCGCCCGATGCTTGCCACCGAGGTGCCCACCACCGCCAACGGCGACGTGCGCACCTCGGGCTGCCCGGCGGTGAGCGGCGGCGGTGGCGCGGTGACCCCGGCGATGTGCGTCACCTGGAAGCTGCGCAACGACGTGCTCTGGCACGACGGCAGCCGGTTCGGCGCCCACGACGTCTGCGCCACCATCCAGTTCTACTGGCTCCGCTACCGGGACAGGAACCCCA
>JAQBPH010000240.1:0-23406 GCA_028287625.1 Chloroflexota bacterium
GGCGGTCGAGGGTGACGTGGCGGTCGAAGCGGCCCGGCCGGAGCAGCGCCGGGTCGAGCACGTCCGGCCGGTTGGTGGCCGCGATCACGATGACGTGGGTGCTGGTCTCGAAGCCGTCCATCTCGACCAGCAGCTGGTTGAGGGTCTGCTCGCGCTCGTCGTGGCCGCCGCCGAGGCCGGCGCCGCGCTGGCGGCCGACGGCGTCGATCTCGTCCACGAAGACGATGCAGGGGCTGTTCTTCTTGGCCTGGTCGAAGAGGTCGCGAACCCGGCTGGCGCCGACGCCGACGAACATCTCCACGAACTCGGAGCCGCTGATGCTGAAGAAGGGAACGCCCGCCTCACCGGCCACGGCCTTGCTCAGCAGCGTCTTGCCGGTCCCGGGGGGACCGACGAGCAGCACGCCCTTGGGGATGCGCGCACCCACCGCGGTGAACTTGTCCGGATACTTCAGGAACTCGACGATCTCGGTGAGCTCGACCTTCGCCTCCTCGACGCCGGCGACATCGTCGAAGGTGATCTGCGGTTTGTCACCGGTGATCAGTCGCGCACGGCTGCGCCCGAACGAGAGAGCCTGGTTGTTCCCACTCTGCGACTGTCGGAGCATGTACCACATGAACCCGCCGATGACGAGTAGCAGGAAGAGGTTGGGAAGGATGATGCCCCACAACACATTGCCCCCGCTGGATGGGTCGGCTTTGTAGTTGGTGAAACCGTGGTTGCCGAAGTAGCCGGCGATGTCCGAGTTCTGTGGCGTCGCGGTATGGATCTTCTGGTTGTTGAGGGTGTACCAGGTGACGCTCTGACCGTCGCCGTCGATGATGGTCGGGTGGCTCTTGCCAGACGAGATGGTGTTCCCGGCATCGCAGCCCGCGGTGCTGCCGTTCTGCGCGCACAGGACCGCCCGCTGGAGTTCGCCGAGGGTACGGTCCACGGGGCTCTGGCTGGGGAGGAAGCTCCGGTAGGCCAGGACGGCCACCATGATGATTGCGGTGATGAGCAGGAAGTAGACGAGAGGGCGGCGCCTCTGGTCGCTCATCTGCCTGACCCTCTCACGGCGTGCCCCATGCTGGCAAGCACTCTAGAGGAGCCGAGGGCACCACACAACTGCCTATCCAGGCCTTCGCAACGACTGTACCAATGGCGAGTACCGTTCCCCTACGATTGGAGGAGGAGAATGTCCGGTTGGTGCGTAAACCCGGCTTCACAGTAGCGGGCCGCTCCCGCCACCTCTACCGCCAGGTGATTCCTTTCTCCTACGGGGGATTTCCCCCATGCAGCTACCGGACGTCGTAGACGGTGATGTCGCCGCCGCGGGCCAGCACCGGATAGTGGGCCGACCACCAGGCCTCGTTGGCCGACTGCTGGTCGCGCTCCCAGGAGCCGAGCTCGACGAAGGAGACGCCGTAGCGGCGCAGCAGCCGCTCGACAGGGCAGTCCTGGGGGTCGCCCGGGCAGCCCGCGTACAGGGTGCGGATGTCCTCGGGCCGGGTGCCGAAGTCGGTGCCGTAGCTGTTCAGCCAGCCCGGGTAGCCCATCACCGCGGTGCGTCCGGCGAGGGTGAGCAGGGGGTCGTTGGGGCGGCCCCCGGTGAGGATGACGGCGTTGGGCGGGGTGTGGGCGGCGACCTGCGCCGCCAGGTCGCGGTCGTCCTGACCGGCCCAGCTGTAGTTTCCGGGATTGACGTCGCGCGGGGTCCAGGGGAGATTGCGAAGCATCACCAGCCCGCCGGTGAGCAGCAGGCTGGCGAGCGCCACCGAGGCGGCGGCGGCCCGCCAGCCTCCGCGACGCCACCAGCGCACCACCCAGGCGCCGACCAGCAGCGCCGCGCCCAGCTGCCAGTAGGCGAAGAGCTTGGTGTTGTCCCAGTCCCACGACTGGAAGACCACCACGTTGACCACCAGCCAGAGGAGCATGAGCGGGGCGCAGAGCAGCGCCAGGTCGTCGGAGACCAGCGCCGGCCGCAGCCGGGGACGGTCGTCGTCGAGGCCGGTGCGCCGGGCGTGGCGCATCACCACGGTGCCGAGCAGCACGGCGCAGGCGGGCAGCAGGATGCCGGTGTTGAGCAGCCAGAAGCCCCAGAAGCCCGGGCTGAGGAGGACGTGGACGATCCTCCCCAGCACCCCGCCGAGCCCGTCGTGGGCGAGGCTGACGATCCGCCCCGGGTCGGAGTCGGGGTTCCACTTCCATCCCGGCTCGAGGTAGGGGAACGCGTTGCTGCCGAAGGGGCCTCGGTCGACGCCGTGGCCGCCGGCGGCGATCTGCGCCAGCCGGGGCACGGCGAGCACCAGGGTGACGCCGAGCAGCCCCAGCCACTCCCGCCGCCGCCGCACCAGCGCCAGCGCCGGGAGCACCAGCGAGAGCGCGATCAGCGTGTGGACGTGCACCATCGGCAGCAGCCCGGCGAGCGCGCCGGCGAGCAGGAAGGGCGACCAGGCGGGAGGCGGCCGGGCCAGCCCGGCGGCGACCAGCAGGAGCACCGCCAGCGCGATGCCGAAGCCGTGGACGAAGGTGCGCTGCGGCAGCCACCAGGCGAGCAGCGGCGTGTACCACTGGATGTTGCCCGCGGACTGCACCGCGGAGTCGGTGAGCAGCCCGTCATAGGCGCGGGGCTGGTCGGCCACGGTCGCGGGGATGGCGCGAAGGGCCGCCACCGCGTCGCCGGGGTGGGTCGCCACCTGGGCGGGAGCGCAGCGGGCGGCGCTCAGCCCCGCCCGGGAGCAGGCATCCCACCACAGCCCGGTGGCCCCGAGCCCGCCGCCGAGCAGGCAGATGGACATGGCCACCACCCCGGCGGCGAAGGAGCCGCACAGCCGCCGCGCCAGCGACGCCAGCAGCAGCGCGGCGGCGACGCAGAGCACCGCGTCGGGGATGGCCAGCGCCGCACCCGGCGAGGCCCCGAGCTGCATCAGCGTGGCGCTCTGGAAGTCGGGGAGGAAGGGATAGCGGTAGGGGGTGCCGCTGAAGATGGGATCGTGGGGCGGCAGGTTGTGCCCTGCGGAGAAGCTGCTCGCCGCGGTGGCGTGCAGCGACCAGTCCGCCCACACCGTGGGGAAGCCCGCGAAGATGCCCTGCGCGGTGGTGAACAGGGTGTGGGCGAACAGGATGCTGAAGCCCGCCACCGACGCGGCCAGCAGGGCCAGCGGCGCCCACAGCGAGCCGTCGCGCCGGCGCTCGGGCAGCTCGGCGATCGAGTCCCTCCAGGGATCGCGGGGGTCGCCCGCCCGGAGCGACACGCCGAGGCCGAGCAGCCCCAGGAGCACCGGCCCGGCGAGCACCGCCGGGGTGCTCATCCCCGCCAGCAGGGTGACGCCGAGGCTGCAGAGCGCGCTCAGCTCGATGCCGGCGACCACCGCCACCGCCACCCGCTCCTCGAGCCGCAGCGGCACCCGCACCAGGCCGGCCACGACGGCTCCGGCCGCTCCGGTGAGCAGCCAGAGCAGCCCTGCCAGGAGGGTCACTGCCAGTCACCCACCCACAGGCGCATCTCGTGGTCGGCGGGGCTGAGCGGCGCCCCTGTCCACATCGGGTAGAAGAAGACGAAACCGGCCACAACCAGGCCGACGGCGGCGTAGGAGAGCGGCGCCAGGCTCACGGTGCGGCCGCGGACGGTGAACCGCGCGCGGCGCAGCGCGGTGAGCGCGTAGGCGTAGCCCAGCGCCAGGAAGGGCAGCGCTCCGAGCATGTGGTAGAAGAACAGCACCCGCTTCTCGTTCCCCAGCACCCACATCAGCCACGCCGCGCTGTAGCCGAGCACGCACAGCGCCGGCACCAGGCGGCGGGAGACCACCGCCGAGATCACCGTGATCACCGCGAACACCACCATCAGCGCCAGGCCCAGGGCGAAGGGCGCCATCGACGGATGCACCCCCACCACCCCCGTCTCCGCGGACTTGAAGAAGCGGATCATCAGGCCCAGGCCGGCGACCATCACCGCCCCCGTGGCCACCCGCCACCACGACGGCCCCCGGGTCATCGTCCACACGCAGAAGAGCAGCGCGGGGATCGCCGGCCACCACACCGCGGGATTGCCCATGTCGGTGATCCAGGCGGTCTGCGGGTTGCCCCCCGGGGTGACGTGATGGGTGTAGTCCGCGTAGAAGAGCACCGGGTGGGCCATCACCGGCCAGGTGTACCAGCGCGACGCGTAGGGGTGCGGCCGGCACTCGATGTCGTGGTAGGTGAGGCTGGCCCTCATCTGCCCGGCGATGTTGCCGATGGCCCCGGGGATGCTCGGGAGGGCGTGTCCGGCGATGGTGACCGGGCTGCCGTCGGCGTGGCGCACCAGGGGCACGTCCTGGTGGTCGTCCCTGGGATTGGGGCCGTCGCGCAGCCCGCCCTTGGGGTCGCAGGCCACGAAGTGGTAGACGGTGTCGTGGGGGATGGTGAGGTAGCGCGAGTAGCCGGCCGCGAAGATCGAGCCGGCGAGCAGCAGCGCGGCGGCGTAGTGGAGCACGGCGCGCCGCCCGGCGGCGTCCCGCCACATCCGCGCCTCGCCCTGGCCGGGGCCGGCGACCCTGCGCAGCGCCGGCACCAGTCGCACCGCCACCGGTTCGAGGAAGCGGCCGAGGATGAGCGCCGCAACCACAAGCGCAGGGGCCAGGGCGGTGAGCTTGGCGGCGAATGCGAGGCCGGTGACCGCCGCCAGGGCGTAGAGGGTCGCCCGCCACTGGGTGCGGGTGCGCGACTGCCAGTGGAGCAGAAAGGCGTAGGTGATGGAGACGGCGAGCAGGATGGCGATGATGTCGATGACGCCGGTGCGTGACTCCACGAACGCCAGCCCGTCGAAGCCCACCATCACCGCCGCCGCCACCGCGAAGAAGCGCTCCCGCCGCAGCCGCCGCGCGATCAGGTAGACGAGGCCGACCAGCAGGCTGCCGGCGATCGCGCAGCTCAGCCGCCACGACCAGCCGCCGAAGCCCAGGGCGGCGATCGGCGGCGCCATCAGCAGCTTGGCGAGCGGCGGCTCGGGGTCGAAGTAGTCGACGGTCGGCTGGTGCAGGTCCCTGGCGGCGTCGACCGGGAAGTACACCTCGTCGAACACGAAGCCGCAGTGCCGCTGCGGCGGGGCCTTCCCCGTGGTGATGTTCCCGTGCGCGTCGACCGGCACGTCGTCGACGCAGCCGTCGCTGTTGTACGGGGAGGAGAGGCCGTAGGCGGTCACCGGGGCGCCGCCCAGCGGATGGCTGAGGACGTCGGGGAAGACCGGGCTGGCGGCGCGCAGCACGAACGCGGTCACCACCAGCGCGAGCAGCCAGACCACGTCGACCCGGTCGAGGTCGAGGAACGCGCGTGCCCCCGCCCGGGGCACGCCTCCCCTCACCCGTGGCCTCACCCGCAGACCCTATCCCCTCGACGAGGACGCGACAGAGTGCTCACGCGTCCAGTCTGACCCGTCTCCGCTCCCCTCCGCCCTGGCTACCGGCGCTCCGAGGAATCCGCCTCCGCCAGGCTCAGCGCCACCCGGGGACAGGCGGCGACCGCGCGCCGGGCGTGGCGCAGCCAGCGGTCGTCGGTGATCGGCCGCCGGTCGACGATCGGATACCCCCACTCGTCCAGGGAGATGAGCTCGGGGACCAGCTCCGCGCAGTAGCCGAGGCCGTCGCAGAGGATCGGGTTCAGGCGCAGCCGCTGGTCCCCGCGGCTCACCGCCATCTCCGCCGCGGGCGCGGCGCCGGGAGGGAGGGCCGCAGGCTCGCCGGGCAGGGGACGCCCGCCAGGTGGAGCGCCAGGTGGTCGGCGAAGGTGTCGAGGGCGCTCTCCAGGTGGTGAGCGGCACCGTCGGGATGGTTGCAGGCGCCGCGGCCGCGGATCAGTCGAGCCCACCGGCGGACCCGGTCGAGGTCGGTCGGCACGGCGTCGCTGCGGGCGATCCGCTGCATGGCGTCGGCGAGGGCGCGCAGCCCGAGGACGCATGGGCCGCACTGGCCGGCGCTCTCGGCGGCGAGGTAGGCGACGATCCGGGCGGTCTCGCCGATGCCGCAGCCCCCGTCGGGGAGCACGCCGAGGACGCCGCAGCCGAGCGAGGCGCCCCGCCTGGCGAGCGCCTCGGCGTCGAGCGTCAGGGAGAGGAGCCCGTCCGGACCGATCCAGCTGCCGAAATAGCCGCCGAGCAGCGCCCCGGCCGGGGGTGACACGGCCCCGCCCGCTCGGTCGAGGACCTCGGCCACGGTGGTCCCGACGTCGACCTCGTAGACCCCCGGCCGGTGCACGCCGCCGCTCACCGTCATCAGCGTGGTCCCCGGGGACGCCGGGGTCCCCCGGGAGCGGAACCAGCCGCTGCCGTTCCGGGCGATGAGGGCGGCATGGGCGAGGGTCTCGGCGTTCTGCACCAGGGTGGGCCGCCCGCCGACGCCGCGCTCGGAGGGATGGGGAGGGGTGAACATGGGCTTCGCCGGCCCCCCCGAGAGCCGCTGGACCACCGCCGAGGACTCCCCGGCGACGTAGTCGTGGCTGACGAGGGCCACCCGGATGAGGGGCTCGCGCAGCCCCGCCCGCCGCCGTTCCGCCAGCGCCTCCGCGATCGCCGCGCGCGCCGCCCGGAAGGGCCTGGAGAGGTAGACGACGATCTCGTCGGCGCCGACGCTCTCGGCCGCGAGCACGGCGCCGTCGAGGACGAGGTGGGGGCGCAGCGACACCAGGGTGCGGTCCTTGGCGCTCAGCGGCTCGCCCTCGGAGGCGTTGATGACGACGAGCGCGGGGTCGGAGGTGCGTGCCGCCACCCCACGCCATTTCCGGGCGGTGGGGAACCACGCGCCACCCCGCCCCCGGAGACCGCTCTCCTCGAGGGCGTCCAGCAGCCAGCTGCCGCCGGGCTGCCGCGGCCCCAGTCGGGCGCTGTGGGCCTCGAGCGGCTCCCGGCCCTCCTCCGCCGCCGGACCGTCGAGCAGCCGCGGCCCGGTCGCCGTCGGGGTGGGCGGGGCGATCACCGCAGCGGCCCCGACGTCGAGAGGCTCCCGGTGAGGGTGCCCGGGCCACCGACGAGGTCGATGGTCAGCCGGATGGCGCCGCAGACCGCGTAGAGCGAGGCGCCGGGGTGGGTCGCGACCGTGCAGAGGGCCCGGCCGTCGCGCGCGACGGTGAGCACCGGCAGCGTCTCCGTGGTCGCCGGCGGGAGCACCACGAGGGTGAGCGCGGGGTCGACGACGTCGCGCAGCGCCATCGACACCCGGCCCTGGGGGTCGCGGACCATGGTGCCCACGAGGCCGTCCCGGAAGCCGCCCGGCCCGAGCCGGGCCGGCGCCGTGGGACGGGGGGCGGCCCCGCCGCCGAGCATCGCGGCGGGGGTGCCCGCCCGCGCCGCCCAGCCGGGCTGGAAGGGGCCGTGGACCGACCACAGGGCGATGGCGGCGAGCGACGCGGCGGCGAGCGCGCCGGCGAGGGCCCGCATGGGCAGGGTCGAGAGCCGTCCGGTGACGAGCCGCTGGAGGACGGCGAGCACGACGGCGGCGACGCACGAGGCGGTGAGCCCGATCATCCAGGGCACTGCCGAGTCCGACCCCGTCCCCAGGCCGTGGACCACCGCGAGCGGCCACGCGGCATAGGCCGCCCAGTGGATGAGCCGCCAGGCGCGCGGACCGATCCGCCGGCGCAGCATGCTGCTCAGCGCGACGGCGAGGAGGACGTCGAATGCGGCGACACCAAGCCCGAGCCACACCGGGCGGTAGGCGGCGCCGAAGGGCACGACGACGTCGCGCACGCCGATGGCGGCGAAGGGATCGAGGACGGCCGTGACGACGTGGACCGCGACCAGGACGATCGAGAGCAGGCTGAGGTTGCGGTGGAGGGCCGCGGTCACGAAGCGCGGGGTGGACGGCCCCTCCCAGCGGACGGCGGTGCCGACGCCGAGAACGACGCTGGCGGTCAGCACCAGCAGGCTGGCCAGGCCGGCGCCGCGGGTGGCATACCAGAGCGGGCTCGGCCCCGCCGCGGCGGTGACGAGAAGGGGGTGCGGGCCCATCCTCAGGCTTCGGCCGGCCAGCCGCCGGAGCGGCGCACCCGGCCGGCACCGTCGACCAGGCGGGCGGGCAGCCCGAGGCGGTCCAGCCAGGAGCGGGCGCCCTCGCCGAGGATCACCGCCGCCGTCGCCGCGGCGTTCGCCTCGACGCAGCTGGCGGCGGCGACGGTGACCATCCGCCAGGGGCCGCCGGCGGGCAGGCCGGTCGAGGGATCGACGATGTGGTGCAGCTCGCGGCCGCCGTGGCGCCAGCGGCGTGCGGCCGTCCCCGAGGTGGCGACGCCGCCGTCGAAGACGTGGATGTCCTGCCAGCAGGTCGCGTCCTGCCGCTCGGCGATCCGCAGCGGCCAGCCGCCCTCGAGCCCGGAGCCGGCGACCGCGACGTCGCCCCCGCACTCGACCATGACCCCGGCCCCGACGCACCGCGCCGCGGCGGCGGCGGCACGGTCGGCGGCCCAGGCCTTGCCGCTGGCGCCGAGGTCCAGGCCGACCCCGGGGGGCAGCTGCACGGTGTGGGCGTGGCGGTCGAGGTCGACGGCCTCCCAGCCGGCGGCGGGGACGACCCGGAGTTGGATGACCGGCCCGTCGACGGGGAGGTCGCGGAAGGTCACCGTGTACCCGATCGCCTCCATGCAGGGGCCCACGGTCGGGTCGACGAGCCCGCCGGTGAGCCGCGCGGTCTCGAGGGCCACGGCGATCGCCTCCTCGAGGAGGCGGGAGACGGCGACGGGCCCGGAGCCGGCGGCGCGGTTGAGGAAGGAGAGCTCGGAGTCGGGCCGGAAGCGGCTGCAGACCCGGTCGATCTCGGCGACCTGCCGGTGGGCGGCGTCGACGGCGGCCGCGAGCACGACGGGATCCGCGGTCGCGAGCGCGACGGTCGTCGTCGTGCCCATCGACGGGAAGCTCGCCGCGGTCAGCACGGCAGGCTGGGGGTCGAGTGGCAGACCGGAGGCGGCGGGGGCGGAGGTGGAGGCGGCGGCGGCGCGGTCGAGGGGGCTGGGACCGGGGCCGGTGCCGGTGCGGTGCTCCCACCCGGAGCGGGGACGGGACCGGAGGCCGACGCCACCGGGACGGGGACGGAGACGGGACCGGAGGACGACGCCACGGGGACGGGGACGGGGACGGGGGCGCGGCCCGGCGGCCGGATCACTGTCGCACCGGTCCCGGCCCCGGGGGCGGTCCCCGGCACGGCGGTCCCGGGCACGGAGGTTCCCGGCACGTGGACGACCCGCGAGATCACCGCGGGCGCCGGGGGGCTGCCCTGCACCGGCGTCGCCAGGACAGGGATCGTCGGCACGGGCGTCGGGGTCGCGGATGCGACCGGGTGGGTGTGACCCGAGAAGGTGATCGCCGCCGCCGCCGAGAGCAGGCCGGTGAGGCCCAGGGCGCCTCCCGCTCCGGCGGCGGTGCCGGCGCGGACCAGGCGGACGCCGTGGTCGCGCTGCGCGGGATCGACGCGCCGCTCCATCTCAGCGGCCCCAGGGGCGGCGGGGGCTCGCCGATGGGCTCGGGGTAGGACGTGGCGTCGTGGTCGGGACCGGCGAGGGCCTCGACGTCGGGGGCGCTGCGGTCGCGGTCGGGCCGCTCATCGGGGGAGGGGCGAGGATGGAAACCGGAAGCCAGATGACCGCCGTTGGTGGCGGCGGGGCGTCGTGCGAGGGCGTGACCGGCGTCGCCGGCGTCTCTGGCGCGACCGGTGCCGCCGGCGTGGCCAGTGCAGCCGGCGCGGCCAGCGCGACCGGCGGCAGGGGGTCGACGACGTAGGTCACGGCCACCCGCGGCGCCGCCGCCGCCGCGGGGGGATAGAGACTGTCGGCCCGCAGCGGCAGCGGCGCGGGCGCGATGATCGGCTTGGCGGCGAGGCTCGCCCCCCCGTGGCCGCCGAGGCCGCCGAAGGGTCCGGCACCGGCCGCGGCGGCGAGTCCCACGATGACGCCCGTGCCGGTGGTGAGGAGGGCGCGGTGACCGAGGCTGCGGGGCGGCCGGAGGGGCATCAGAAGGTCTCCCATCGAGGATGCGGTCGCGGGGCAGGCGCGTCATCCAGAGAGAAGTGTCGGTGGTCACCGCCGGCAGTCAGCCGATCGCCATCAGATCGTCACCGCGGGCACTCCGGTACGCCTGGCTGCTGGCGTCGTAGGGCACGCTTGAACGCCGTGCACCGGGCCGACGAGGACACGCTGGTGGGCTCGGCCGGCGCGAGGGACGAGTCGAGTACGACCTTCGCGCGCCATCCCGCTCACCCGTTGGAAATCAGTCCCGCCGTTGCAGAGGCTCGTCTGCCGAAAGGGGAACAGCAGCACCGTGGCCCAGGATGAGATGGTCCAACGCTGCCCGCCAGTCGTTGCCGAGCAATGCCGTCCCGGGACAGCCTATCCACCCACTGCGAGATGTCCACGGCGTGACTTGGGGACCATCCCCTTGCTGCCAAGACCGCTGCCACTGCCGGCGAGGGTAGAAGGGACTCATCGCGCGTCGTCCCATCACCGGACATACTTGATTCCAAGTTGCTCGAGCACGTGGTCACAGGATGAGCGGCGCGCATCTCTGCGCACTTGCGTGAAGAGACCCGGGCGGATCAAACGCATCCTGACCCGGCCGAAAACCCAGCCCTATGCCCTGGGGGGGTATCATGGACGGCGTGACCACACTCCTCGAGCACCTCGGCAGCGCGCTGCGCCTGTCCTTCGCGATGTTCTGGGAGGTGCTCTGGCCGCTGGCGCTCGGCTTCCTCCTCTCCGCGGTCGTCGAGACGCTGGTGTCGAAGCGGGCCGTCTCGCGGGCGCTCGGCCGCGACTCGGTCCGGTCGGTGGCGCTCGCCACGGTGTTCGGCGCCGCCTCCTCCTCGTGCTCCTACGCCGCGGTGGCGGTGGCGCGCACCCTCTTCCGGAAGGGGGCGACCTTCGCCAACGCGATCATCTTCGAGTTCGCCTCGACCAACCTGGTCTTCGAGCTCGGCCTGGTGCTGCTGATCCTGCTGGGCTGGCAGTTCCTCTCCGCGGAGCTGCTGGGCGGCCTCGTCATGGTGGTGGTGCTGGCCGTGATCTTCCGGTTCACGCTGCGACCGGCGATGGTCGAGCGGGCTCGCGTCCAGGCGGAGCGCGGCCTCCCGGGGCGGATGGAGGGCCACGGCGCCATGGACATGTCGGTCACCGACGGCCCCTTCCTGCGGCGCCTCCTCTCACCCCGGGCGCTGACCTCGATCAGCCACTACTTCTTCATGAACATCTACAGCCTCTGGACCGATCTGCTGATCGGCTTCCTCGCCGCCGGGGCACTCGGCGCCTGGGTGCCCGACGCGTTCTGGGGCAGGCTGTTCCTCGGCGGCGGCGGCGCCGGCGCCGAGGTGTGGGGGGCGCTGGTGGGGCCGCTGGTGGCGGTGATCAGCTTCGTCTGCTCGGTGGGCAACGTGCCGCTCGCGGCCATCCTGTGGTCGGGCGGCATGAGCTTCGGCGGGGTGATCTCGTTCATCTTCGCCGACCTGATCATCATCCCGGTCATCAGCATCCACCGCCGGTACTACACCGGCCGGGTGAGCGCCTACCTCGTCGCCGTCTCCTACGCGACCATGGCGCTCGCCGGGCTCTCGGTCGGCCTGCTCTTCCGCGCCCTCGGGCGCACCCCGACCAACCGCCACGTCACCGTGTTCCAGTCGACGATCGCCTGGAACTACAACACCGCGCTCGACATCGCCTTCCTAGCGCTGACGGCGCTGCTCCTGGTCCGCTTCCTGCGCACCGGCGGGGTGGCGATGCTGCGGGCGATGGGCCATCCACAGGACACGCACGGCCACGCCGCCATGGCGCATCACCACTGACGCCGGCGGCAGCCCTCAGTGGCTGCGGTCCTCGATCTCCCAGGCGTGGTCGAGGACGTGCCAGGCGCCGCGCCGGAGGAGGTAGCGGGGCGGCCAGCCTCGCTCGACCGGCGGGGTGCCGTCGGAGGGGCGGCCCAGCGCCTCGCGGAGCCGGGCGCGCAGCAGCGCGACGTGGCCCTCCCGCCACTCTGAGGCGGTGAGCCGGACGCCGACCTTCCGCGCGTAGCTCCGCTCCGCCTCGACCACGTGCTCGACCACCGCGTCGCGGTCGCGGCCACCGCCGCGCGGTCCCTTGCGGAGCTGCGCCGGGGCTCCGGCGGCGACCGCGTCGAGCTCCTCCCAGCCGGCGCCGAGGAGGGCGACGAGGCGTGCGGCGCCGGCGGCGTCCAGCGGTCGCCGGTCGGCGGCGGTGATGACGTCGGGGGCGCCGAAGTCGGTGATGGCGGTGCCGGGCACGGTCTCCACCACGGTCAGCGCCTCGGCGGCGTTCGGCGGGAGGGCGATTCCCGCTCGCTCCGCGACCCGGCCGTACCGGGGGGCGCACCCGGCGAGCGCCTCGAGGGCGGCGTCCGGTCCGCCGCGGGCGACCCGGCACCATCCCGGCCAGTCCACCGCGGAGGCGAAGGTGCGGCGGGGCCCGACCTCCAGGGCGACCGCGATCTCGGGGGTCGACGTCACGGTCGCAGAGCATCCCACACGGAGGCACCCGCGGCCTCCACCTCGGCGGTGGGGCGGGGGGGACGGCCGTGGGGCGGGACGGCGGTGGGGTTGCCGCCGTCCCGCGCCGGCGGGCCTAGCCTCTCGAGACAGGATCCTACGCGGGCCGTGTAGCCCCCGCGTAAACAAATGCACGGAGGCCGCCGGGAGGCTCGCGGGGGGCTGCGCGTGCCCGTGCGCCTGCTAGCCTGGGGCCATCCCCACCGCCAGCACCGCCGGCCGCGCCGGGGACCTGCTCTCGCAGGCGATCCCCGGCGCCACCCTGCACACCGACCAGGCACGGGCGATCGCCGCGCTCGTGGACGACGCCGCCCGGGTGCTGGTGGTGCAGCGGACCGGCTGGGGGAAGTCGGCCGTCTACATGATCGCCACCCGGCTGCTGCGCGAGCGCGGCGCCGGGCCGGTGCTGCTGGTCAGCCCGCTGCTGGCGCTGATGCGAGACCAGGTGGAGGCGGCCACCCGCCTCGGCGTGCGCGCCGCCACCCTGAACTCGAGCAACCAGCCCGACTGGGCGGACATCCTCGCCGAGCTCCGCGGGGGTGGCATCGACCTCCTGCTGGTGAGCCCCGAGCGACTGAACAACCGCTCCTTCCGCGAAGAGGTGCTGCCCAGCCTCGCCGCCGGCACCGGGATGCTGGTGATCGACGAGGCCCACTGCATCAGCCAGTGGGGCCACGACTTCCGCCCCGACTACTTCCGGGTGCGCACCCTGCTGCCGCTGCTCGCCGAGGGCACGCCGGTGCTGGCCACCACCGCGACCGCCACCGCGAGCGTGGTCGAGGACGTCGCCACCCAGCTCGGCGTGGAGCCGCTGGTGCTCCGGGGCGACCTCGACCGGGAGAGCCTGCACCTCGGCGTCGTCCACCTCGCCACCGCGGCGGAGCGCTACGCGTGGATCGCCGCCAACCTGCCCGGCTTCGCCGGCGCCGGC
Source organism: Chloroflexota bacterium (assembly GCA_028287625.1). GTDB lineage: Bacteria > Chloroflexota > Dormibacteria > Aeolococcales > Aeolococcaceae > CF-96. The sequence continues at coordinate 13,420 of JAQBPH010000240.1, forward strand.
ATCGTCTACACCCTGACCGTCGCGGAGGCCGAGCGGCTGGCCGGCTTCCTCCGCCTGCGCGGCGTCGACGCCCGGGGCTACACCAGCCAGACCGAGCCCGAGGAGCGGATCGCCATCGAGGAGGCGCTCCGCGAGAACCGGCTGCGGGTGGTGGTCGCCACCAGCGCGCTGGGGATGGGCTACGACAAGCCCGACCTCGCCTTCGTCGTCCATCTGGGCGCTCCCAGCTCGGCCGTCTCCTACTACCAGATGGTCGGCCGCGCCGGCCGCGCCATCCCCCGCGCCGACGTGGTGCTGCTGCCCTCGCCCGACGACGTCGCGGTGTGGCGCTACTTCGAGAGCACCGCCTTCCCGCCTCGCGAGCAGGCCGAGGCGGTGGTCGCCACCCTCGAGCAGGCCGGCCGCCCCCTCGGCGAGGGGGCGATCGAGGCGAGGGTCGACATCCGGCGCTCGCGCCTCTCGGCGATGCTGCGGGTGCTCGACGTCGAGGGAGCTGTCGAGCACGTCAAGGGCGGCTGGGTGCGCACCGGCCGGCCGTGGGAGTACGCCCAGGAGCGATACGCGCGGGTGCGGGCGGTGCGCGAGGCCGACGCCCGGGAGATGCTCGCCTACGCCCGCACCGACCGCTGCCGCATGGCCTTCCTCCGAGCCGCCCTCGACGACCCCCGGGTCGACGCGGAGACCCGCTGCGGCCGCTGCGACAACTGCACCGGCCGGCCCTGGCCCACCGAGGTCCCGGTCGCGCTGGTGGCCGAGGCGGAGCGCAGCGCCCGCGACGGCGACCTCGTCATCGAGCCGCGGAAGATGTGGCCGTCGGGGCTCCAGGATCGCCGCGGGGCGATCGCCGCCGGCCTGCGCGCCGAGGCCGGGCGGGCGCTCTGCGAGGCGCTCCAGCCCGGGTACGCGCGGCTGCTCCGGCCCCTCCTCGACGACCCCGCCGCCCCGGTGCCGGCGGAGGTGATCGACGGACTGGTCGGCGTCCTCGGCCGCTGGGGGTGGCCGCAGGGCCGTCCCGTCGGCATCGTGCCGGCGCCCTCGCGGCGGCGCCGGGCGCTGGTCGACGGGGTCGCCGCCGCCCTCGGCCGGATCGGCCGGCTTCCCGTGCTCCCGCTGTTCGAGCGCTCCCCCGCGGAGGCTCCGTTCCAGGCGGAGCTGGAGAACAGCGCCCACCTCTGTCGCAACGTGCTCGGCGGCTTCGTGCTCGCCGGATCGCCCCCCGAGGGCCCCCTGCTGCTCCTGGACGACGTCACCGGCTCGGGCTGGACGCTCACCGTGCTGAGCGCGCTGCTCCGCGAGGCGGGCGCGGGCCCGGTCTACCCGCTGGTGCTGCAGCGCGGCGGGGGATGAGGCATGGTTTTGCGCCCTCGTGGTACTCTCCCAACCAGTCGGTCCACAGAGGGGCCGCCGGTCGCTCGTCGTCGTACCACCTTCTCGAATCGGACGCGCGCTCGTTAGTGAAAGTCTTCGGGAAGGTGTTGGAGACAGCCAGAAATGTTGACTGGTAGTGTCAAGAAGGTCGTGTCCGATCGTGGTTTCGGCTTCATCGCCGCCGACGACGGGCAGGAGTACTTCTTCCACCGCAGCGGGCTCGACAGCTCGCTCGAGTTCGACTCCCTCGGCGCCGGTGAGCGCGTGAGTTTCGAGATCGAGCGGAGCGACAAGGGCCCCCGCGCGCGTCAGGTCAAGTCGGCCTGAGCGGTTGATCTGCGACGTCCGGTCACCGTTTCGACGGTGACCGGACTCGCGGGTCATCGACTGCGTCGGCTCACCGCTTGAGCCCGAGGGAGCGCCACTTCACGCCGGCCCTCTTCGAGTTCCTGCGCGAGCTGCGCGCGAACAATCATCGCGACTGGTTCCAGCGCAATCGCGCACGCTACGAGTCCGACGTCCGCGACCCGGCGCTTCGCTTCGTCGCCGACGTCGGCCCCCCGCTCCAGCGGATCAGCGAGCACATCGTCGCCGACCCGCGGCCGGTTGGTGGTTCGCTCTTCCGCATCAATCGCGACATCCGCTTCTCGGCGGACAAGAGTCCGTACAAGACCGCGGTGGGCATGTCCTTCGGTCACGACCGTGGCAGGGACGGCCCCGCCCCGGGGTTCTACCTGCACCTCGAGCCCGGCGAGTCGTTCGCCGGCGGCGGCGTGCACATGGCCGACGGCCCCGCCCTGCGCCTGGTCCGCGACGCCATCGTCGCCCGCACCGGTGAGTGGGCGGCGATCGTCGACGACCCCGCCTTCGCGCCCGCGTTCGTCAACATGGGCGGGGCGCTGATGCGCGCACCCCAGGGCTACGACCCCGCGCACCCGCGGGTCGACGACCTGAAGCGGAAGAGCTACGGCTGGCACGCGCTCTACAGCGAGGCCGACGTCTGCGACGCCGGTTTCATGGACCGCTTCGTGGACGCCTGCCGGGCGGCGGCGCCGTTCAGCCGGTTCCTCGCGGAGGCGTTGCAGGCCCGCTGGTAGGGACGCCCGCTCAGCGCGCCCCGCCGTTCCCCTGGGTGTCGTGGTTCTGGGCATGCCTGTCTGCAACCACGGCGAGCACCATGCCGCCGGCGCCGGCGACGGCAAGCACGAGCCTGCGCTGCGCCGGCTGGCCCAGGCGGCACCGCCGATGGCGTACCTCTGGGTCATCCTGCTCGTGTACCAGTCCACCGGCGGCACCGTGAAGATCTACGAGCCGCTGGTGCTGCTCCCGCTCCTCTGGATGGCCATCCACCACACCCGTCCAGAGCTCTGGGTGGGGATCGCCGGCGCCGCCACCGTGCTGGTGGTGCCGACCGCGGTGCACGGGACCTGGCCGGAGCTCGCCGAGCTGGTCTTCTGGGCGGTGGTCGCGGGCATCGTCGGGCTCACCGTGCAGGGCCTGGTGGAGCAGATCCGCGCTGGGCGTCGCCGCCGGCGGGCGGCCGCCACCGCCGCCCGGCACCGCGGCTGAGCCCGCTCAGTAGCCCGTCAGCCCGTTGCCGACGGCGACCAGGTCCCTGCCGACCACCGGGATCTGCGCGTTGATCTGCCGCCTGTACTGGGCGTACTGGCTCACCTCGGCGGCGAGCATGGCGCTGATCACCGACGACAGGCCGGCCAGGTCGGTGCTCAGCTGTCTGACGTCCTTCTGCGTCTGCGCAACCGGGAATGGCGGGAGCTGCTCCAGGGTCTGGTGAAGGCCGCTGAAGGTGGTGGCGTGGTCGCCCATCGTCTGGGCCGCCTGGTCCAGGCTGCCGGCGCGCTGCAGGTCGTTGCCGGTGGCGGTGAGCTCGGCGCCGCCCTGGGTCACCACCTTGCGGAGCGCCACCGCGAGATCGTGCGTGGGCACCGTCGCGGGGGTGGGCATCGCGCTGGGCGGCGCCGGGCTCGCGGTCGCGCCGGACTGTGCCCCCGCGCCACCGCCTCCCGAGCAGGACGCCATGCCGGCGGCGGCGATCGCGGCCAGCGCCGCACGGACTGCATTCCTCGCCATCTGCGCCTCTTTCACACGTCGACGACCGGCTGACGGCTCGGGACATCGTACAGGAGCGCGCGCTCGGCGCGGTGAATGGACGCCCGCGACGCACACGTCTGCAGTCGTGACACTCGCACCGCACTCCGCGCTTTCCACGGACGCCGGGTGGGAGTAGCCTTGCGGATCCCGGCGGGAGCAGGCCGGGGAGAGGAGGTGACGCCATGCATGCAAGGCTGGTGCGTGTGAAGGGGTCCCCCGAGGGGGCGGAGGAACGGCGGACCGTCTTCGAGCAGGAGGTGGTGCCGGTGATGCGCGCGCAGCCCGGGTTCGTGGGCGTCGTCGCCCTCGCCGATCCCGACACCGGCGCCGCGGCGATGGCGACGTACTGGGAGAGCGAGGACGCGCTGAACCGGAGCGCCGGTGCGCTCGCCGACCTCCGCGATCGCATGACCGCGGTGCAGACGGTCGAGCCGCTCAGCCTCGAGCAGTACGAGGTCATCCTGATGAAGCGGCGCGGTGCGCCCGCCCCCGGCAACGCGGTGCGCCTCAGCCGGGCCATGGGGAACGCGGCCGCTGCCGGCGAGGTGCTCGTCCAGCTCCGCGAGGGTGTCGCCCTGGCATCGACGCTCCCCGGCTTCAAGGCGTTCGTCGCCGGAGTCGACCGCACCACGGGCCGCTACTTCGTCGCCACGGGGTGGGAGACCGCCTCGGACCGCGACGCCGCCGAGAGGGCGACCGCGGAGCAGCGGGCGCGCCTCGCGGAGCGGATCGGTGTCGTCCACCTCGAGGTGGAGACGTACGACGTGCTGGTCGCGGCCATGCCGGCCGACGTCACCAGCTCGTAGGCGGTCGCCGCCGCCGGGAGCGCCCGGCTACCCCTGGGGTGCGGGCGCGGCCTTCGCCGTGGAGGAGGCGGAGCGAGCCGCCGCGAGCCCGCACCGGGCTCGCGCCGCCGTCACGATCAGCTTCACGCAGGCGTCGAAGGAGAGCACGGTGCTGTCCAGCACCATGTGGTAGTTGGAGGGATCCTCCCATCGTCCCTGGTCGCGATAGAAGTGGCGGACGTAGGCGGCGCGGGCGCGGTCGGTGACGACCTGCTGCCGCGCGGCGGCGTCGGCGTCGAGTCCCTCGTGCTCCATGGCCTGGCGCCGCCGGGCCTCGGGAGGGCCGTCGAGGCGCACGTGCAGGGTCTCCGGCCAGCCGCGGAGCACGAGCATCCCCGCCCGTCCCAGCACCACCGCCCCGTGGCGCCGGGCGATGCAGCGGATCACCTCCTCGGTGCGGGACACGAGGTCGTCGTCGCCGAGGGGGATGGTGACGGCCTCGCCCTGGTAGTAGCCGCTCACGGTGACGGCGCGGCTGAAGAGCCGTCCCACCAGCCCGCCCTCGTGACGCTCGTCGTCGGCGAGCGCCGCCAGCAGCGGCTCGGCGAGCTCGGTGGCGAGGGAGGCGGGGATGGCCCGGTCGAGCAGGGGCAGGCCGAGGCGCTCGGCGACCGCGGGAGCGACGACGCCTCCCCCCGACCCGTAGCTGGCGGCGATGGTGACCGTGCCCAACGATCCGATCCCTCCACACCGAATCGTAGTACGGCACAGGGGAACGGGGAAGTCCCAATAGTGCGCAGGTTCCAGCACAGCGCGCACCGCCCCCCGATCGGAGGGAGGGCGGAGGAGGAGCGCGTAGGATGCCGCCATGACCCTCGCGAGCGCGTCCGCGGTGCTGCTGGCCCTCGCGCTGGCCGCCTGCGGAGGCGGCTCGGCGTCGACCACCGCGAGCGCGACGGCCACGACCACGTCCACGGTCGCTGCGCCCCCTCCGACCGCCACCGCCGCCGTGCCCGCGGTGACGCCGGCGCCGGTCAACCCCTGCGCCCTCGGCCCGCAGGCGCCGCCGGCCGGGACCATCTCCGCCGCGTTTCCCACGGCGCTCGCGTTCGCCCCCGACGGGCGGCTCTTCTGGGCGGAGCGCTCGGGGACGGTGCGGGTCTGGCAGAACGGCGCGTCCAAGGTCTTCGCCACGGTGCCGACGGTCACCACCGAGGCGGGCGGCGGCTACAGCGAGCGCGGGCTGCTGGGGCTCGCCATCTCTCCCGGCTTCGCCCAGGACCACCTCGTCTACGCCTTCTACTCGAACACCGACCGCGTCCACCAGACGGTGGTGCGCTGGACCGACTGCGCGGGCACGGGCACCGGAGCCTCCACCGTGGTCATCCTCCCCGCCGGCGGCGACTGCTGCCACAAGGGGGGTCGCCTCGCCTTCGCGCCCGACGGCCACCTCTTCGTCACCCTCGGCGAGGAGCACACCGCCGGCGCCGCGCAGAACACCGGCGACGTCCGCGGCAAGCTGCTGCGCTACAACCCCGACGGCGGCATCCCCGCCGACAACCCCTTCGGCAGCGCGGTGTGGGCCTACGGGCTGCGCAACCCCTTCGGCATCGCCGTCTCGGCGAGCGGGCAGGTGGCGATCATCAACAACGGCCCCTCCGGAGACGCCGGCAGCCCGTCGACCGGCTACGACACCGTGATCACCGCGGTGGCCCGGGGCAGCGGGCACCAGTGGCCGCTCTGCTACGGCTACAGCCATCCGATCTCGCCCGCCACCAGCTGCGGCGGCCAGCCCGGCCCCGACTGGAGCAGCGAGGCGTCGACGGTGGTGCCCACCGGGGCCACCTTCGTCGACGCCTCCGGACCCCCCGGCTACGCCGGCCACCTGGTCTTCTGCACCTTCAACTCCGGGGGGCGCATCCTCACCCCGGGCAGCCCGGCGACGGTGGCGGCCGCGGCTCCCCAGTGCAGGCTCGACATCAGGCAGGGCCCCAACCATGCCCTGTACTACTCGGACACCTCGGGCATCTACCGGCTGGGCTGATCGGCCTCCGGGGCATCGTCTGCGAGCAGCTGGTAGAGGCGGCGCCGGGTCTCGCGGAGGATCTCGGCGGCGGCGGCGTGCTGCCGGGCCGACCCCGCCTGGGCCACCTGCCAGGTCGCCGCGGCCACCTGGGTGAAGAGCTGGCGCAGCCCCGCGACCTCGCCGGTCCGCTCCCCGGCCGCGTCCTCCCAGGGAGCGCTCTCCCTGCCGGTGGCGGCGGCCTCGGCGCGTCCCGCGTCGGTGAGCTCGTGGACCCGCCGCCCCGCCTCGGTCTGGACGGCCCTCACCAGGCCCTCGTCCTCCAGCTGCTGCAGGGTGGGGTAGACCGAGCCCGGGCTGGGGCGCCAGGCGCCGCCGCTGCGCTCGCTGAGCTCCTGGATGATCTGGTACCCGTGCATCGGCTGCTCGGAGAGCAGGGCGAGGATGGCGGCACGGATGTCGCCCCGCCCGGCGCGCCGGCCGCCGCCGGGAAAGGGGGTGCCGAAGGGGAAGCCGCGGCCGAAGGCGCCGGGGCCGAAGGGCCGGCCGGGGCCGGGGTGGTGGTGCCGCGCGTGGTGGATGCGGTCACGAATGTGCTCGGCGCCCTGGCGCCAGTGCATCCACGGGTCGGACGGGGGAACATGGGTCGCCATCATCGAGCCTCCAACGAGTCGCTTACGTTGGATCACGATATATCGAAATAGGTCGCAGGTCAAGGGTCAGCGCGTTCCCGTACGGGCCCTCGCGCTCCTCAGGTCCTCTCGCGACTGCCAGTCGGCCCGTGGCTGCCAGTCGCGGCCGTCACGGGTGTCGGCGCCCCACAGCGGGCTCGCCAGCGCGAGCACCACGATCATCAGCATCAGCACGATCTCCATGTCCTGAAGGCTACGGCGGCCCTCTCCGCCCGGCCAGTGGCCGAAAGGACACTGGCCGTCAGCTTTCTGCCAACCTCGGCGGGAGCCGCACCAGCGCGGTGGAGAGGGCGATGGTGACCACCACGGCGGCGAGGAGCGCGGTGTAGAGCTCGGCGGGGATGACGTGCCGGGCCACCCCGATGGAGCCGAGCACGAAGCTGAACTCGCCCACCTGGCCGAGCCCGATCGCGAGCTGCCACGGGCGCACCCCGGGGAGGCGCAGCAGCCGTCCCATCGCGTAGATCACCGCCACCTTCGCCACCAGCACCAGGCCGACCACGACCCCGAGCCAGCCCAGGGCGCGGGGCACCGCCGTGGGGTCGATGAGGGTGCCGATGGCGACGAAGAACAGCACCGCGAAGAGATCGCGGAAGGGCAGCAGCCGGCGCCGCGCCTCGGCGGCGTCGGGGCTCTCGGCCACCGCCAGGCCGGAGACGAAGGCGGCGAGGGCGAGGGGAACGCCGAAGACCACCGCCCCCAGCCCGGCGAGCACCAGGCCGCTGCTGATCGAGAGCATGAGGAAGAGGTCGCGCTCGCCGCGCAGGCGCCGGAGCAGGTGGGGGAGGAGGAACGCGGCGGCGGCGGCGGCCACCGCCCCGAAGGCGACGATTCCGGCGATGATCAGGAGCACCGGCCGGCCGGTGTCGAGGCTCGCGAGCAGCCCCATGGCGATGGCCACCCCGGCGATGTCCTGCATCACGCTCCAGCTCAGCAGCGCCCGGTCGGTGGCGGGGTCGGTGGTGCGGCGCCGGCTGCGGGTGATGTTCACCACCACCACGCTGGAGGAGAGGGCCACCGCGAGCCCCAGGACCATCGACCCGCGCAGCCCCAGCCCGAGCAGGGCTCCGGCCGCCGTCCCCACGGCGCCGGTGACCACGGTTTGCAGCGGCACCGCCCAGAGCAGGGTGCCCTGCTCGCGGCGCAGCCGCAGCGGGTCGATCTCGATCCCCACCTCGAAGAGCAGCAGCACCACGCCGATGTCCGCCATGGTCTGGAGCTGCTCGCGGTTGGCGGTGTAGCCGGGGGTGAAGGGCGAGACCACCAGCCCGACGCAGAGGTAGCCGACCACCGCGGGCAGACCGGCGCGGCGCGCCAGCCAGCCCGCGCCGACCGCGAGCATCAGGATGGCGCCGAGCTCGAGGATGTGGGCCGCCGACTCGTCCATGCCGGGGCAGGCTACCCGGTGGCCCGCGCCGAGAGCCCAGGGGGAAGGCTGTCAGCGACGCAGGGGGAAGGCTGTCAGCGACGCAGGAGCTGATGGCCTGGGGGAGGCCCCCTCCATTCTGCGCGTGAGCGCAGAGAGCCCGAAAGGAGCTGATGGCCTGGGGGAGGCCCCCTCCATTCTGCGCGTCAGCGCAGAGAGCCTGAGCTACGCCGCGCGCCGTCCCCACCACGCCGCCGCCGGCGGGGCCGGGACCGCCAGGGTGGTCACCGAGGCGTTGTCCACCGGCAGGTGCCGCACCGCGGCGACGCTCGCGGCGGTGGCCACCCGGATGGGGCCGCCGTGGGTGACCACGATCAGCCCCGCCGGCGCGCCGCCGGCGAGCCGGCCCAGGGCGGCGTGGATCCGGCGGTGGAGGTCGCCGACGCTCTCGCCGCCCGGCGCCCGCCGCCGCGGCTCGCGCCACAGCGCCGCCACCACCTCGGCGACGCTGCCGCCGCCCTCGGGATCGTCGAGCCGCCTCCCCTCGAGCTCGCCGAGGTTCAGCTCCCGCAGGGCGGGGTCGCAGCGCAGCGGCAGCCCCAGCGCCACGGCGACGAGGAGCGCGGTCTCGCGGGCGCGGGGGAGGTCGCTCGACACCACCAGCCGTGCGTGCGGCGCCAGCTCGGCGAGCAGATCGGCCGCGGTACGGGCCTGGGCGCGTCCCAGCGCGGTGAGCGCCGGCGCCTGCGCCGACTGGCCCTGCACCCGGCGCTCGGCGTTCCAGCCGCTCTCGCCGTGGCGCACCAGGTGGAGCGAGGTGGTGGCGGTCACCGCGGCTGCCCGCTCAGGAACTGCCAGATCGCCGGACCCGCCCCCGGGGTGGCGGCGTCGCCGGCGGGCCAGAGGTGGGTGCCACCGTGATAGGTGGCGAAGCCGAGCCGGGCGCCGCTGTCGCAGCCGCTCCAGGTGTCCACGGTGAGGGTCCCGGAGCTCACCGTCGCCGGCGCCGCCGGGCAGCCGTCGAGCACCCGCAGGCGCTCCACCTGGGTGGTCGCGGGCGGCAGCTCGCTCCCGGGGTCGCCGGGCTGGTAGGGGACGGCCGGATCGGCGGTGCCGTCGACCTGGAGGGCGGTGATGGGCCGGCTGAGGGTACAGCCGCTCAGCGGCATGGCGTCGACGATGGCGAAGCCGTCCACCAGGGCGGGGTCGTTGCAGGCGACGGTGTAGGCGAGCCGGCCGCCGTTGCTGTACCCGACCAGGTACACGGGGCGGGCCCGCCCCGGGTCGACCCGGGCGACCAGGCCGCGGATGAAGTCGAGGTCGTCGACCCGCTGCCCCCAGGCGGGCCCGCAGCAGCCGCCGGCGTTCCACGAGTTGCCGATCCCCTGCGGGTAGACCAGCTCGGCCCTGCCCGCCGCCACCAGGGGGGTGAGGGCGTCGCGCTGCACCTCCTGCGCGGCGGTCTCCGCCTGTCCGTGGAGCACCACCAGGATCGGCGTGGTCGGTGCGGTGCCGCCGGCGGGGACCAGCTGCTCCCACTGGCGCGCCACCCCGCCCACCGGCAGCGCCTGGACGCTGACCACCGGGGCCGCCGGCGTGGCCCGCGGCGTTGCGGCCGGGGTGGCCGGGGCGGCCGGGGCG
>JAQBPH010000262.1:0-38902 GCA_028287625.1 Chloroflexota bacterium
CAGCTCCACCAGTCCGTCGGCTTCCGCCGGAGCGGCCGCCTCGGCGCCGATGCCGAGCCGCGCCGCCGCCCGCCACAGCAGCTGCGCATCGCCGGTGGGCTCGGCCGCCGCCGCGAGCAGCAGCAGCCGGGTCGCGGCCGGCAGCTGCTCGACCCGTCGTGTGAAGCTCTCCTCGATCCGGTGGGGGATGGGCGGCGTCCCCGGCAGGCCGAACCTGGCGACCAGGTCCGCCGGCTCGCGACCGTGGGGAAGCTCCAGCAGGGCGAGCGGGTTCCCGTGGGTCTCGGCGACGATCCGGTCACGCACACGCGCGTCGAACCTGCCCGGGGTGACCGCTTCGAGCAGTTCGCGGGCGTCCCGGTCGGCGAGCCCGACGACGCGCAGCTCGGGGAGGCCCTCGAACTCGGGCGCCGCGCAGGGCTCACGGATCGCGACGAGCATGGCGACGGACTCCGCGTACAGCCGGCGTGCAGCGATGGCCAGCACCTGGGCCGACGCCTGGTCGAGCCACTGGGCGTCCTCGACGACGCACAGGAGCGCCTGCTCCTCGGCAACGTCGGCCAGCAGGCTGAGCACGGCCAGGCCGACGAGAAAGGGATCCGGCGCGGCGCCCGCGGTCAGCCCGAAGGCGGCGCCCAGCGCCTCGCGCTGGGGTGCCGGCAGACGATCGAGCCGGTCGAGCATCTGCCCACAGAGCTGATGCACACCGGCGAACGACAGCTCCATCTCGGACTCCACGCCGGTGACGCGGGCGACGCGAACGCCGGACGCGCTGCCGACGGCGTGGTCGAGGAGGGCGGTCTTGCCGATTCCCGCCTCGCCGCGGAGCACCAGCACGCCGCTCCGCCCCTCGTGGACGGCTCCGAGCAGCCGGTCGAGAGCGTCGCGCTCCCTGCGGCGATCGCGCAGTCTCTTCCGGCCCGGCGGCTGCGTCTCGACCATGGCTGAGGCAGGATCCTAACGGCATGGCTCGCTGGTGGAAAGACGCTGGGGGACGACTGAATCTCTCAGACGCGACTGGGGGTTGCGACCAGGCCCGAGCGCCCACTCTGACAATCGCGTAATCTGAGGGGCATGGCTGCCCGACTGCCGGAACACGCCGAGGCGAGAGCGGGGCCGGCGGCATGACCCGCCTTCCGCGGGACGTCACGCCGCTTCCGGATCTGCTGCACGGGCGTGGCCGCGCCGGGCCGGTCCGGGAGCGCCGCCCCGTCTACGTGGACCTGCTGCCGACGTGCAACGCCGGCTGCCCGGCCGGAGAGAACATCCAGGCCTGGCTGGCGCACGCCGAGGCCGGCCGCCACGAGGCGGCGTGGCGCCAGCTGGTGCAGGACAATCCGCTGCCGGCGATCCACGGGCGGGTCTGCTACCACCCGTGCGAGAGCGTCTGCAACCGAGCCAACCTCGACAGCGCCGTCTCGATTCACTCGGTCGAGCGGTTTCTCGGCGACCTGGCGCTGGAGCGAGGCTGGATGCTCGACCCCCCGCCCACTCTCAGCGGCAAGCGGGTGCTCGTCATCGGCGCGGGGCCGAGCGGGCTGTCCGCGGCCTACCACCTGACCCGGCTCGGTCACCAGGTCGAGATCCGCGACGCGGGGGCCGAGCCTGGCGGCATGATGCGGTACGGCATCCCGGCGTATCGGATGCCCCGCGAGGTCCTCGACGCCGAACTGGCCCGGATCGTGGCGCTGGACGTGCGGATCACCTGCGAGCACCGGGTCGAGCACCTTGCCATCGAGCGGAACGAGGGCGACTTCGACGCGGTCTTCGTCGCGGTGGGCGCCCACCTGTCCAAGCGCGTCGACATCCCGGCGCGGGATGCCGCCCGGATCGTGGACGCGGTGTCGTTCCTCCGCAGCGTCGCCTCCGGCGAGCGGCCGGTGATCGGACGGCGCGTCGCGGTCTACGGGGGCGGCAACACCGCGATGGACGCCGCCCGGGTTGCCCGACGGCTGGGTGCGGACGAGGCTCTGATCGTCTATCGCCGCACCCGCGAGCAGATGCCGGCCCATGTCGAGGAGGCCGAGGACGCCGAGCGCGAGGGCGTTCGGATCAACTGGCTCCGGACGATCACAGCCTTCGACGGCCCGGCGCTGACCGTTGAGGTCATGGACCTGGACGAGTCCGGGTATCCGCGGCCGACCGGACGCTTCGAGACGCTTGCCGCGGACACCGTGATCCTGGCGCTCGGCCAGCAGACCGACACCGCGTTCCTGCGCGAGCTGCCGGGACTGGAATTCGAGCCCGACGGCACCGTGCTGGTGTCGACCTCGCTGATGACCGGATGTCCCGGTGTGTTCGCCGGCGGGGACATGGTGCCGAGCGAGCGCACCGTGACGGTCGGCGTGGGGCACGGCAAGAGGGCCGCTCGCCACATCGACGCGTACCTGCGCGGCGCTCCCGTGTCCAGCCCGCCGAAGCATGGCCTGGCCACGTTCGACGGGTTGAACCTGTGGTATTTCGGCGATGCCGTCCGGCGGCAGCAGCCTGAGCTCGCGCCCCAGGACCGCGTCGCCGATTTCGGCGAGGTGGTCGGTGGCCTCTCCGTCGAGGAGGCGACCTACGAGGCGCGCCGGTGCCTCTCGTGCGGCAACTGCTTCGAGTGCGACGGCTGCCTGGGTGCGTGCCCCGAGGTTGCGGTCGTCAAGCTGGGCGTCGGGCACCGCTACCGGTTCGACTACGACCGGTGCACGGGCTGCGGGGCGTGCTTCGAGCAGTGCCCGGTCCACGCGATCGAGATGGTGCCGGAGCGGGGATGATGCGGGCGACGATCGATGGGAACGAGGCGGCGGTGTCGGTCGCCTACCGGCTCAACGAGGTCTGCTGCATCTACCCGATCACGCCGTCGTCGCCGATGGCGGAGCTGGCGGACGAGTGGGCCAGCCAGCGGCGGCCCAACGTGTGGGGCACCGTGCCCGCCGTGGTTGAGATGCAGAGCGAGGGAGGCGCGGCCGGGGCTCTGCACGGCGCGCTGCAGGGCGGGGCGCTGGCCACGACCTTCACCGCCTCGCAGGGCCTGCTGCTGATGATCCCGAACATGTACAAGGTCGCCGGAGAGCTGACTCCCGCGGTGCTGCACGTCGCCGCCCGGTCGCTGGCGGCGCAGGGACTGTCCATCTTCGGCGACCACTCGGACGTGATGGCGGTGCGGCAGACGGGCTTCGCGATGCTCGCCTCGGCGTCCGTCCAGGAGGCCCACGACCTCGCGCTGGTGGCGCACGCCGCCACGCTGCAGACGCGGGTGCCCTTCGTGCACTTCTTCGACGGCTTCCGCACCTCCCACGAGCTGAACACGGTCGAGCTGCTCTCCGACGACGACCTGCGTGCCCTGGTGCCGGAGGAGCTGGTCCGCGCGCACCGCGGACGGGCGCTGTCGCCGGACCGGCCGTTCATCCGCGGCACCGCGCAGAACCCGGACGTCTACTTCCAGGCGCGGGAGACCGTGAACCCGTTCTACGCCCGCACCCCGGGCGCCGTCGAGAACGCGATGGCGCGCCTGGCCGAGCGCACCGGTCGCCGCTACCACGTCGTCGACTACGCCGGTCACCCGGAGGCGGAACGGGTGCTCGTCGTGATGGGCTCGGCCGCCGAGACCGTCCGCGAGACCGTGGCCCACCTCACCGCACGTGGCGAGCGGGTCGGGGTGCTGCAGGTGCGGCTGTTCCGGCCGTTCCCGGCCCGGGCCCTGCTCGAGGCGCTGCCTGCGAGCGTGCGCCGGCTCGCCGTCCTCGATCGGACCAAGGAGCCCGGTTCGAACGGTGAGCCGCTCTTCCTGGACGTGGTCGCGGCGCTGCTGGAGTCGCATGAGGACGGTGATCGGGCGGTCCTGCCGGTGGTGACCGGTGGCCGGTACGGCCTGTCGTCGAAGGAGTTCACCCCGGGCATGGTCGCCGGGGTGTTCGCGGAGCTGGAGCGCGAGCGGCCGCGGCGGGGGTTCACGATCGGCATCATCGACGACGTCTCCGGGACGAGCCTGCCCTACGACGCCTCGCTGGACATCGAGCCGGCCGGCACCGTCCGTGCGGTGTTCTACGGCCTGGGCTCGGACGGCACCGTCGGTGCGAACAAGAACACCATCAAGATTCTGGGGTCGGAGGAGCACCTGCACGCCCAGGGGTACTTCGTCTACGACTCCAAGAAGTCGGGCTCCCAGACGGTGTCACACCTGCGCTTCGGATCCCAGCCGATCCGTGCGCCCTACCTCGTCCAGCAGGCGAGCTTCGTCGGCTGCCATCACTTCGGGTCGCTGGACCGGGTCGACATGCTCGGGCGGGCGGCCACCGGCGCCACCCTGCTCCTCGACTGCCCGCACCCGCCGGATGGGGTCTGGGACGCGCTGCCTCGCCCGGTCCAGGAACAGATCCTCGCCAAGCGCATCGAGGTGTACGCGATCGACGCCGGCCGGATCGCCCGAGAGGTCGGTCTCGGCGGGCGGACCAACACCATCCTGCAGACCTGCTTCTTCGCCATCTCCGGCGTGCTGCCGCGCGAGGAGGCGATCGCCCGGATCAAGGCCGCGATCGACAAGACCTACGGCCGGCGCGGCGCCGAGGTCGTCGAACGCAACCATGCGGCGGTGGACAGCGCGCTGGAGGGATTGCACCGGATCGAGGTGCCCGACCTGGTGACCTCCACTCGCGAGCTGCCGCCGGTCGTGCCCGCGGACGCGCCGGAGTTCGTCCGCAGCGTCACCGCGGCGATGATCGCCGGCCGCGGCGACGACCTGCCGGTCAGCGCGCTGCCGGTCGACGGCACCTACCCGAGCGGCACCGCGGCGTACGAGAAGCGCAACATCTCCGAGCTCGTCGCGGTCTGGGACCCCGACCTGTGCATCCAGTGCGGAAACTGCAGCTTCATCTGCCCGCACAGCGTGATCCGGTCCAGGTACTACGACCAGTCCCGCCTGGACGGCGCGCCGGCCCAATTCCACTCGGCTCCCCTGGACGCCCGCGGCCTCCCGGACACCCGCTACACGCTCCAAGTGTACGTCGAGGACTGCACCGGATGCGCTCTCTGCGTCGAGGCCTGCCCGGCGCTGGCGCCGGGCGACCCGGCGCGCAGGGCCATCAACCTCGCGCCACGCGAGCCGCTGGTGGCCGCCGAGCGGGAGAACATCGCCTTCTTCGAGACCCTGCCGCGAGCCGACCGGTCCCGGGTGGACTTCGGCACGGTGCGCGGCACGCAGTTCCTGGAGCCGCTCTTCGAGTTCTCCGGCGCCTGCGCGGGCTGTGGCGAGACGCCGTACATCAAGCTCCTGTCGCAGCTGTTCGGTGACCGGCTGACGGTCGCCAACGCCACCGGCTGTTCCTCGATCTACGGTGGGAACCTGCCCACCACACCGTGGACGACCGACGCCGACGGGCGCGGCCCAGCCTGGTCGAACTCGCTCTTCGAGGACAACGCCGAGTTCGGGCTCGGCTTCCGGCTCACCGCCGACCAGCACACCGAGCTGGCGCGAAGGCGTCTTGCCGAGCTGCGGGAGGTGGTGGGGGCCGAGCTGGTGGACGGCATCCTCACCGCGCCGCAGCTCCGCGAGTCGGAGCTGCGTTCGCAACGCGAACGGGTGACCGAGCTGAAGCGGCGACTCGAGAGGCTCGACGGCCCCGCGGCAATCGACCTGCGCAGCGTTGTCGATCACCTGGTCCGGCGCAGCGTGTGGATCGTCGGCGGCGACGGCTGGGCCTACGACATCGGGTCCGGCGGGCTCGACCACGTCCTGGCCAGCGGGCGCAACGTGAACGTGCTGGTGCTCGACACCGAGGTCTACTCCAACACCGGCGGGCAGATGTCCAAGGCGACGCCGCTCGGCGCCGTCGCCAAGTACGCCTCCGCCGGCAAGACCGTGCCGAAGAAGGACCTCGCCCTCCAGGCGATCGCCTACGGCAACGTGTACGTCGCCCGGGTCGCGATGGGCGCCGATCCACAGCAGACACTGCGGGCCTTCCGCGAGGCGGAGGCCTACGACGGGCCGTCCCTGGTGATCGCCTACAGCCACTGCATCGCGCACGGCATCGAGATGCGGGATGGGCTCAACCAGCAGTACCGCGCGGTGGCCAGTGGGCACTGGCCGCTGCTCCGCTACGATCCGGTCGCGCGCGCGGGGGACGGCAACCCGTTCCTGCTCGACTCGCCGCGGCCGCGCATCCCACTGGCCGACTACATCTACCGGGAGCTGCGGTACCGCGTGCTCGCGAACAGCGACCCGGCGGAGGCTGAACGGCTGCTCGGCCTGGCCCAGCAGGCCGTCGAGCAGCGCTGGACCGTGTACGAGGAGATGGCGACCCGTGGCGCGCAGCGGTTCCCGGCGGACGCGCGGAAGGATCACTGATGGACCTGTCGACCGACTACATGGGCCTGCGGCTGCGCAACCCGCTGGTGGCGTCGGCGTCCCCGCTGTCCCAGACCGTCGACGGCGTCCAGCGACTGGCGGACGCCGGCGTCGGTGCGGTGGTGCTCTTCTCCCTCTTCGAGGAGCAGCTGCGCCGGGAGGCGGCGCAGAACGCGCGGCTGATGGAAGCCGGCACCGAGAGCTTCGCGGAGTCGCTGTCCTACTTCCCCGTCGCGGCCGACAGGGAGGTCGGCCCGGCCCGGTACCTGTGCCTGCTGGAGCGCGCCGCCGCTGCCGTGGAGGTGCCGGTGATCGGCAGCCTCAACGGGGTCACGCCTGGCGGCTGGGTCGACTACGCGCGGGCGATGGAGGACTCCGGGGCTGCCGCGATCGAGCTGAACATCTACTTCGTTCCCGGCGATCCGCACATCTCCGGCCGCGATGTCGAGAAGCGGCACATCGACATCCTGACGCGCGTGAAGGCGGCGGTGACCGTGCCGGTGGCGGTCAAGCTGAGCCCGCACTTCAGCTCGACCGGTGAGGTGGCGCTGGGACTGGACCAGGCAGGTGCGGACGGGCTGGTGCTCTTCAACCGGTTCCTGCAGCCGGACATCGACCCGGAGACCCTCGCCGTGGTGTCGACCATCGACCTCTCCACGCCCGCGGAGGCCCGGCTGCCACGCACGTGGATCTCGATCCTGCACGGACGGGTGCGTGCCGCACTGGCGGCAACCACGGGCGTCGAGGGCCCGGCCGACGTGGTCAAGTACCTCCTCGCCGGCGCGAACGTGGTCATGACCGCCTCGGCGCTGCTGCGGCACGGCCCGGAGCATGCGGCCGTGCTCCTCGACGGCCTGTCCAGCTGGATGGAGCGCAAGGGATTCGCGACCGTCGACGAGCTGCGCGGGATGCTCTCGCTACCGCTCGGCACGGACGAGGCGGCACACGAGCGCGCCGGCTACGTCAGCGTCCTGCGTGCAGCCAACAGGAGCGCCGCCCACGGTCCATGGTGACCGCGGCAGGTCGAGATCGGTTCTAGGCCCTTGCGCCGACGGGAACGGCCAACTCTCGGTCGCTCCTGGTGCCGCCACTCGTCAGTACGACCTTCAGCGCACCGGTCTCCGCCGCCCTTGCAAACGTGTCGTACGCCGCCGTGATGTCCTCGAGCGCGAACCTCTGAGTGACCAGGGAGCCGGTACGGAGCTGCCCCCCCGCCAGCAGGCGGATCAGTGTGGGTGTGGTGAACGTGTCGACCAACCCCGTGGTGATGGTGACATCGCGTATCCAGAGCGTCTCGAGATGGAGCGTGGCGGGTTTGCCGTGCACGCCGATATTGGCAACCCGTCCCCCCGGACGGACCAGCTCGGTTGCGAGCTCGAACGTGGCGGGAATCCCGACCGCCTCCATTGCGACGTCGGCGCCGAGGCCATCTGTCAGACCCCGCACCACAGCCAGTGGATCGTCGCGCCCGTTGTTCACGACGATGTCGGCGCCGAAGGTCTTGGCGGCCTCCAGTCGGGTGTCGGCGAGATCGATGGCAACGATGTGTGCAGGGCTGAAGAGCTTCGCGGTCATCACGGCGGCCAACCCGATGGGGCCGGCGCCGACGATCGCCACGACGTCACCGGGTGCGACCTGGCCCTTGAGAACCCCGACCTCATAGCTCGTCGGGAGAATATCCGCAAGCATCAAGAGGTCTTCATCGCTCACGCCGGCGGGGACGGGGTAGGTTGAGGTGTCTGCGAAGGGCACGCGGACGAACTCGGCCTGGGTTCCGTCGATCAGGTGACCGAGGATCCATCCACCACCCCCGAGGCACTGGCCGTAGCGTCCCTCCCGGCAGAATCGGCATGCGCTGCAGGCCGTGATGCACGACACCAGCACGCGATCTCCCGGGCGGACATTCTTCACCGCCGGTCCGACCGATGTGACAGTGCCGACGGCTTCGTGGCCAAGAATGCGGCCGTCGGTGACCGCAGGTACATCACCCTTCAATATATGGAGATCCGTGCCACAGATGGTGACCGCGTCGACCCGAACGATCGCGTCCGTGTCCGCGGATATCTCGGGTGTCGGGACATCCTCCCATGCCTTCTGGTCAGGGCCGTGATAGACGAGCGCCTTCATGATGGGTCCTCCTGTCGGTGTGGCGGCGATCATGCCGCTGCGCGGCGCGGTCTCGGCGACGGCCACCAGGTCCAGCGGCCCAGCGAGATGACCACCGCGGGTACGAGCACGGTGAGGATGAGGAGGAGGTCCAAGAGCACGCCAACGGCGCGGCGCACCGCCTCGCGGAGCGGGTGATGCTGCGCCTCCTCGCGGGCCGGAGATGATGATGCGCTAATCTTTCGAAATCGTCAACTTGTGGCGTCCCGCCATCAGCCGAGGATGGGCGCCGCCGGCAGACGGCCAGAGATCACACCGCTGTCACCTCAGACCCTCAGGGAGCCTCTCAGTGTTCAAGAGTATCCTGGTGGCCGTCGATCGCTCGGAGCACGGGCGAGCCGCGGTCCGCGAGGCCGTCGACATCGCCCTGACCCAGGACGCATCGCTCACCATCCTCACGGTGTACAGCACGCTGCTCTCCTGGCCGGCGTCGATGGGTGCAGGCATCCCCCAGGACGTCCTCGACGACTTCGCCCAAGGGCGGCTCGCCGAGGCCAGGGAGACGCTCGAGGAGACGGTCGCATCGCTGCCGCCCGGAGTGGAGGCACGCACGGTGCTCGTCGTCCGCCTTCACGACCTCGGCGCCGAGGATGGTCGCGAAGGACCTTCCTCGGCGCCCTGACCTTGACGAGACGGCTACCTGTCCAGCCTGCGAACTTCGTGCGCGCGCGCGCGCACCACGATCAGCGTGATGTCCCCTACACCGTCGCCAGCTGCCGGGCGCCGAGGTCGGCCCGGACCTTGGCGGCGCCGTCGGCCAGGGCACGCAGCTTGCTGGCCGCGATCATCCGCGGCAGGTTGATGAGCCCACAGTCGGTGCTCAGCCCCAGCCGCTCGGCCGGAACGGTCTCGAGCACCTTGTGGATCCGATCGGCGACCTCGTCCGCCGTCTCGGTGATCGTCGACTTCACGTCGATGATGCCGGCGACGAAGTCCTTCGACCATCCATGCTCCCGAAGCGGCTTGAGGTCGTCCACGCCGGTACGGCCGACCTCGTAGTTCAGCGCCGAGATGTTGGCGCCGAGCACCGTGGGGAAGAGCGCCTGGGCGCGCTCCGGGGCCGCCGCCGCGGTGGGCCGCCGGTCCAGCACCCAGGCGCCGAACTCCTTCTCCTGCTCGTCGGGGAAGTAGCCCGGCGTGCCCGAGTAGTTGCCCCAGCAGGTGTGCACCCAGAACTGGCAGCCCACCCCCTCGACGGCACGGTTGAGGACCTCCACCTCCCAGTCGCCCATGCCGTAGGGCCAGACGAACTCGTCGAGCTGGATGATGTCACACCCGTTGTCGGCAAGCTCCTTGAAGTCCTCGTTGTAGGCCCTGGCAATGGCCAGTGCGAGCTCCTTGGTCTCCTTGTAGAAGAGGTCGTTGCTGGCCAGGGCCAGGACCTGGATGCCGGTGTAGGAGATCTTCACCGGCTTCCGGGTCGCCTTGCGCACCGCGCGCAGGGTGGCCATGTGGAAGGGATGCTCGCGCCGCACCTCGCCGACCACCGTGGGCGCGAACAACGTCGAGTAGATGGGCAGACCGATGGGCGGCCCGCTCAGCTTGTAGCCGGTCATCCGCTCCACGTAGTGGTAGAGAATGGTGCCGTAGGGCGAGTCCCCGCCGTAGACGCGCCCGTCACTGATCACGTCGAGGCCGGCCACCTCCTGATCTCGGACGATGGCACCGACCGCGTCCTCCAGGGCCTCGCGGCTGATCGCGTCGTAGATGAACTCCCCCTTGGGGTACGTGGCGAAGCCGTGACCGTCGTACCACCGAGGGTTGGGGTAGTTGCCGACCATGGCAGTGGGCAGCAGCACCTCGTTCGATCCGACCCGCATGGCTCTCCTCCTCCTGGTGACCTGGCTGGGTTCGACCCTCACACCATAGGCAGGAGCCATGGCGCCGACGCCGTCACCGACAGACGAAGTTCGTCGCAGGACCTCGTCGTGGCCGGACAGTTTTTGCGACGTCGATGCGCCAGTCCACGGCGATGCAGCCCCGCGGTGTGGCGAGCACCGGGTTGAGGTCGACTGCGATCACCTCGGGGACCCCGACCAGGAGATCGCCGACGGCGGAGACCAGCGAGGCCAGCGCATCCAGGTCCACCGCCGCCGCGCCCCGGACGCCGGACAGGACGGCGAATCCGCGCAGCCGGCGCAGGAGCGCGAGCGCGTCCCGGCCGTCGAGCGGTGCCAGCCCGAAGGCCACGTCGTCGAGCACCTCCACGAGGACGCCACCCAGGCCGACCATCACCGCCGGACCCAGCTCAGCGTCCCGCAGGCCGCCGACGATGACCTCGACTCCACGCTCCTGCCGCTGCACCAGCACCTGGGTGCCGGGTCGCAGGAGGAGAAGGTCGGCGGTGGCGGCCGCCAGGGCGGTCGCGTCCACGAGCCCGAGACGCACCCCGTGCGCATCGCTCTTGTGGAGCAGCGCGGGGTGGATCGCCTTCGCCACGACCGGGTAGCCCATCGCCCCGGCCGCGGCGAGCGCCCCCTCCGTGCTGTCGCACAGCGCGGACTCGACGAGCGGCACGCCGGCGACGCGGAGGAGCCGGTCCGCCTCGATGGGCGGCAGCACACCGGGCGGAAGCGGGCCGATCCCCGCCGGTCGTGGCCGGGACACCGCGGGCGGGCGCACCGTGTGCCGTGCCTGTGCGTAGCGGGCGGCGTGGCCCACCGCCCGTGCGGTCCGCTCCGGCCATTCGAAGCAGGGCACCCCCGCCGCCTGGAGGAGGTCCGCGTTGGCCCGCGCCGCCCGGGGCGCCACCCAGCACACGTAGACGGGGACGTCGACGGAGTCGGCGCGCAGCCGCAGCGTCGCGTCGCGCACCGCGTCCGCGCCGCGCTCGTCGATGGCCGAGCGGTGGAGGAGGACGGGCACCACGATGTCGACCTCACCGGAGCGGGCGATGCGGTCGATCAGCAGCGGGTAGAGCTCGGTGTAGCGATGCCAGACCGGGGTCATGTCCACCGGATTGGTGGTGCTGCCCAGGGGCGGCAGGACGGCACGCAGCTCCGCCTGCAGTGCGGAGGAGAGCTCAGGGGTCTGCAGGCCCTCGTCGGCGAGCAGGTCTGTGAGCTCGACGCCGGTGCCGCCCGAGTTGGTGATGATGGCCACCCGCGGGCCCGGAGGCCAGGGGTGCGCGGCGAGCGCCCGGGCGGTGTCGAGCATCTCCAGGCCAGAGCGTGCCTCGACGATGCCCGCCTGGGCGAATGCGCCCGCGGTGACCGCGTGGGTGCCGGCCAGGGCGGCGGTATGGAAGCGCGCCGCCCGCGCCCCCGCGCTCGACCTGCCCGTCTTGGCCACGATCACGGGCTTCAGCGGTGTGGTGAGCCTCGCCTCGGTGATGAAGTCGCGGCCGCCGGCCATGGACTCGAGGTAGAAGCAGAGGATGCCGCTGCTCGGATCGTCGCGGAGGTAGCGGAGCAGCTCGGCATCGCCGATGTCGATCTTGTTTCCGGCGGCGTAGACCTTGGCAAAACGCGTGCCCTCGTCGACGCCGAGGGCGTGGATGGCCATGCCGTAGGCGCCCGACTGGGTGACCAGGCTGATCTCGCCCCCACCCTCCGCCGAGCCGGTCGCCAGCGAGGCGTTGAGGCCGAGGTCGCAGTTCTGCACGCCGAAGCAGTTGGGGCCGACCACGCGGACCCCGCCGGCCCGGGCGGCCGCGACGAGCTCGGCCTGCAGCCGGACGCCCTCCGGCCCCGTCTCGGCGAAACCGCCACTGATGACCACGGCGGCTGTGATGCCGCGGAGGGCGGCATCCCGGATGACCTCGGGGACATCGGCAGCGGGAACGACGACGACGGCGAGGTCGACCTCGCCGTCGACCTCGCGCAGGCTGGCCACCGCCGGTCGACCGCCCACCATGCCGCCGCCGCGCGTCACCGGGATCACCTCGCCCGGAAATCCTGACAGGTTGTGCCAGAACGTCTCGCCGATCCTCCCCGGCCGGTCGGAGGCGCCGACCAGTGCGACCCGCCGGGGCTCGAAGACCGCAGCCAGGCCGAGCGGACGCGGGGCTTCCGGCCTCAACAGCACGCGGACGCGACGCCGTGGCCGAAGCGGCGCTCGAGCTCGGCGGGCGCGAACTCCGGCCGGACGCCCTCGCCGACGCGACGCTCGAAGCCGCGCTGCCGGCGGAAGAAGTCCGGCGGGTGGGAGAGCGGCGCCTCGGGCGAGCCGATGACACCGCTCACCAGGTAGGGAAGCCCGCAGAGCCCGTGGGCGGCGTGAGCGGTGGCCTCGAGCACGACCACCTCGAGATCGGGGTCGACCCGGCGCGCCGCGGATGCCGCGGACATGCCGGAGGCTCCGCCGCCGATGACCACGAGCCGCTCGGTCACCTCGCCCTCCGCGTGTCGCCTCGCCGGTCGGGGACAGCGACGACGATAGGCGCAGGCAGCCCGGCAGCCCACAGCTTGGAGAGGGGAAGCAGGCCATCACATTCGTCTGCCCAGGACAGGGTCCGCGCCGGCTCGGGTGCCTAGTCTTGATCGCGTCGACCATCACCGGAGGTGTGCACGTGTGGGACCGTCCTGACTTCCTCGATCTACCCGAGCGCTCCTGCAAGCCCAGGCGGGGAGGTCTGACCCACGTGCTCGACAAGGGCATGCCGATCGCCGAGCTGGAGGGCCTCCTGGCGGGGGCGCGCGACGTCGTCGACGTCATCAAGGTGGGCTGGGGGCTCGCCTACATCGACCGCGACATCGACGCCCGCATCGCCGCCTGCCACCAGGCCGGGGTGATCGTCTCGCTGGGCGGTACCCTGCTGGAGATCGCGGTGGGACAGGGCCGCCTCACCGAGCTCTGCCGCTGGGCGAGACTGCATGGCGTCGACGCCCTGGAGGTCTCCAACGGTCTCGGCCGCATCTCCGCCCGCCGCAAGACCGAGCTGGTCGCCGCTCTGGCCGGGGACTTCGTGGTTCTGGCCGAGGCGGGCAGCAAGGACGGCAACCTCCCGGTCGTCGCCGGGGCCTGGCTCGACGAGATGGAGGCCGACCTCGCGGCCGGTGCCAGCTGGGTGATCGCCGAGGGCAGGGAGAGCGGCACCGTGGGCCTGTACCGCGCCGACGGCACCGTCCGCGCCCAGCTGGTCGAGGCGATCGCCGCTCGCGTCCCCGTCGACCGGGTGATCTTCGAGTCCCCGCAGAAGGCGCAGCAGACGTGGCTGATCGAGCAGGTCGGGGTCGATGTCAACCTTGGCAACATCCCGCCGCACGAGGTGCTGCCCCTGGAGACGCTGCGTCTGGGGCTGCGGGCCGACACCGCCCACCTGTACCTGCCGGCCCGCGCCGACGAGTCGAGGATCGTGGCGCTGCGATGATCCCCGAGCCCGAGCCGAACACCATCACCCGGCCGTACCGAGGGCTCTCGGTGCAGGAGGTCGACGTCGCCCTGCATCCGAGCGAGCTGGTCCCCTTCCTGCTCGGACGTGAGGTCTACCGCCGCACCCACTACCTCGTGCTCCGCCACGGCGACGGCCATGCCCTGGTGGCGGTGCGCAAGGCGTCGGAGGTGCCGCTCTTCTCCCCGGTGGTCGCGGCGCGCGTCCTGGCGGGACCGGAGGCGACCGTCTTCGTGCACGAGCCCGACGTCGACGTGGGCAACGCCACCGCCCTGGCCCGCGCGGCTGCGCGACACGCCCGGGCCGGGGCACGCGCCTACGTCGTGATGGGCCGCTTCGAGCACATCAACTTCATCTGGGAGCCGCGGCCGCTGCGGGTCACGGTCACGGAGGTGGTGCCTCCCGAGCCCCCCAAGCTGCTCGCCCAGGCGACGCAGGCCGTGGCCTTCGACGAGGACCTGCCCCCGCTCGAGCTCGAGCTCGAGGCGGTGGACATCCGTGCGCTCGCCCGCACTCACCCGGCCGAGCGCTACCTGCTGCCCTGCCGGGGCTCCGGCGTCGACCTGCCCGCCCCGGTGAATTTTCTCGACACCCGGCCCGAGACCCGGCGGGACTGGCTGCTCATCGGCTGCGAGCGCTCGCTCCAGTTCCACCGCCACTTCTACGGTGACGAGCCCGGCCGGGTGGACCTCTGCCCGCGGAACCGCGACCGAGGTGACGGCTCGGCGCTGAGGCTGGTGAAGTGCTGCCTGCTGGAGCGCGGCATCGAGGTCGAGGGCCGGACCGCGGTCGTCCCCTGGGGGGCCAACCTCGACGAGGTGCGCGCCGCCCTGCGCCGGCTGACGGGGGTCGACTCCGCCGCACCCGCCCGTCAGGCGGTGTAGAGGAGAGCGCACCGGTGGGAGCACACCCGACGGACTCGGCGATCTTCCGCCACCTCTGGGTCACCTCGGAGCTGTACACGCTCCTCGACGACCGCGGCCGGCTCCAGTCCTGGCAGGAGATCCTCGCCGCCCTGGCCGAGGCCCAGGCGGAGGTGGGGCTCATCCCCGAGGAGGCTGCCCGGCAGATCCGCACCCACGCCTCGGTCGACCGTCTCGACCCGGAGCGCGTCGGCGAGCACACCCGGGCCGCGGCACACTCCACCCTGGGCCTGATCCGGTGCATGCGCGAGGTGCTGCCCGAGCCGGGGCGCACATGGGTCTACTACGGCGCCACCGTCCAGGATGTCTCCGACACCTGGGGCGCGCTGGTCATGCGCGAGGTGGGGCGCGTCCTGTACCGCGACCTGCGACGCCTGGAGGCGGCGACGCTCGACCTGGCGGAGCGACATCGTGAGACGGTGATGTCGGGCCGCACGCACGGCCAGCCCGGGCTTCCCATCAGCTTCGGCTTCAAGGCCGCCGTCTGGGCGGCGGAGCTCCGCCGCCACCTCGACCGGCTCGCCGAGGGGCGGCACCGGTGGGAGGTGGTCCAGCTGGGCGGGGCTCTCGGCACCATGGAGTTCTGGGGCGACCGGTCGCTGCCCCTGCTCCACGCCTTCGCCACCCGCCTCGAGCTCGGCGTCGCCGAGATCACGTGGCTGACCGCCCGCGACCGCGTCGCCGAGTTCCTCACCCTTCTGGCCATGGTCACCGCGACCCTGGCCAAGATCGGCAACGAGGTCTACCAGCTGCAGCGCCCGGAGATCGGCGAGCTGCGCGAACCCTTCAGCCTCGGCGCGGTGGGCAGCATCACCATGCCGCACAAGCGCAACCCCGAGCTCTCCGAGCACCTGGGCACCCTCGCCCGGGTGGTCCGCGCCGACGCCGCCCTGGCGCTGGAGGGCATGGTGCACGAGCACGAGCGCGACGGCCGGGCCTGGAAGACCGAATGGCTGGCCATTCCTGAGGCGTGCCTGCTCACCGGCGCGGCGCTGGCCCTCGGGGTGCGGCTGCTCGAGGGTCTGGAGGTGGACATCGGCCGGATGTCGGCCAACCTTCAGGACCGCGGCGGCTATCCCCTGTCGGCGCTGGCCCTGCGCGCCCTCTCCGACCGGCTCGGCAAGCACGCGGCGCACGAGGCGGTGTACCGAGCCGCGATGCACGGCCTGGAGACGGGGTTGTCGCTGCGCGATGCGCTGCTCGCCGACGCTGAGGTCGCCGCCGCGCTCGAGCCGGCGGCGCTCGATCGTGAGCTCGATCCCCGCCGGGCCCTGGGCACCGCGCAGGCGATGGTGGACCGCGTCGTCGTGGTCGCCCGCGCCGCCCGAGCAGCCGAGCCCGAGGAGCTGCGGCCGCTGCACCCCGCGGTGTCGTATGTCCCGAGTCGCTGACCGCGCCGCCCTGACCGCACCCCGGCTGCGGCTGGGAACGACGCCGACGCCGCTCGAGCCCGCGCCCCGCCTCTCCCGCGCCGCCGGGGTGGAGATCTGGCTGAAGCGCGACGACCTGAGCGGGCTGGGCCTGGGCGGCAACAAGGTGCGGGCGCTGGAGTACCTGCTCGCCGACGCCACCGCCCGCGGCGCCGACTGCCTGGTCACCGGTGCGGGCCCGCAGTCGAACTGGGCCATGCTCGCGGCCCTCGCCGCCCGCCGCTGCGGGCTCGACGCCTTCCTCGTCCTCTACGGGGATCCCTCGCCACGCACCGGCAATCTCCTCCTCGACCACCTCGCCGGTGCCGACGTCCGCTTCACCGGCGACCCCGACCGGGCCTCGGTCGACGCGGGCATCTACGCACTGGCGGCCGAGCTCGCCGCCGCGGGCCGGCGCCCCTACCCCCTTCCCCGGGGCGGCGCGACCGGCCTCGGCGCGCTGGGCTACGTCCGGGCCAGTCTCGAGCTGCTGGGCCAGCTCGAGGATGTGGGCGTCGGCGCCGCGAGCCTCTGGCTGCCCACCGGGTCGTGCGGCACCCAGGCGGGCCTGGTCGCCGGGACGCGCTGGCTGTGCCCGGGATACGAGGTGGTCGGGGTGACCGTCAGCCGGCCGGTCGAGGAGTGCGTCGACCGGATCTCGCGTCTCGCCGCCGAGGCCACCGCCCGGCTCGGACTCGGCGGCGCCCCCACGCGCGACGGCGAGGATGTCAGGGTTCTCGGTGGCTTCGCCGGTCCCGGATACGGCAGGCCCTCCGCGCAGGGCGAGGCGGCCGCGCGCCTGGTCGCCCGCAGCGAGGGGGTGCTGCTCGACCCGGTCTTCGGTGCCAAGGCGATGGCGGCCCTGCTCGACGCCGCCGCCTCGGGGCGGGCGGCCGGGCCGCTGGTCTTCCTGGTGACCGGCGGAGCCCCCACCCTGTTCGCCGGGGAGGCGTCGCTGTGAGTCAGCCGCCGCCCGACGGCTATCTGGGCGCCGAGGCACGGATCCGCTCGGGGCCGGCGCCCGAGCTGGTGGCGGCGGGCTACGCGCTGGAGATCGCCGACGCCCGGGTGCTTCACCACGGGCTCACCGTGGCCGACCTGGCTCACGTCCTCGAGCTCGTCGAGGGGGGCGTCATCCCCGATGGCGAGGCAACCCGGCTGCTCTCGGCCCTGATCGAGCTGCTCGACGTCGCCCCCGAGGACTTCCCCTACGACCCCGTCTACGGCGACGCCTACAACAGCCGGGAACGCGAGCTGGAGCGGCAGCTGGGCACCACCGCCGGCTGGCTGCACACGGGCCGGACGCGCCGCGAGGCGGTGCGCATCGCGACCCGCCTCGCCCTGCGGCGCTGGCTGCTCGACCTGCATCGCGCCACCACCGCACTGGTCGGGGCGCTGGCCGACACCGCGGAGGCACACGCCGAGACGCTCTGGGCCGACAGCACGTACCTGCAGCCGGCCCAGCCGGCCACCTTCGGCCATTACCTGGGAAGCTTCGCCGAGGAGGCCATGCGCCACCTCGACCGCCTGGAATCGGCCCACGGCTGGGCCGACCGCTCCCCCGCCGGGGCCGGGGGGGTGGGCGGCACGCGCATCCCGCTCGACCGGGCGCGGCTCGCCGACCGCCTCGGCTTCGCCGCGCCGGGCGCGCACACGCGGGACGCCATGTGGGCGACGGACGGACTCGTCGACGCGGTGCTCGCCGGCGTCCAGGCGGTGACCACCGTCGACCGTCTCGCCGAGGACCTGGAGATCCTCGCCAGCCCCGGCTTCGGGCTGATCGAGCTCGACGCCTCCCTCTGCAGAGCCTCCGTGCTCATGCCCCAGAAACGCAACCCCTACGCCCTGGTCGTCATCCGCGGAGGGGCCGGAGTGCTGGTGGGCCGGCTGACCGGGCTGCTGGTCGTCCAGCGCACGCCGTCGGCGCAGACGGACAACTGGCTCTACGCCTGCGGCGAGGTGGGCGGCGCGCTCACCCTGGCCCGCAACCTCGTCGACCTGGGCGCGGAGGTGGTGCGCACCCTGCGGGTGGACGCCGCGGCCATGGCGAGGAGCGCGACCACCAATTTCACCGCGGCCACGGACATCTCCGAGGAGATCAGCCTCCGGTCGGAGCTCGACTACCGCTCCGCCTACCGGGTCGTCGGCCGGGCGGTCGCGGGAGCGCTCGCTCGCGGCGCCTCGAGCCTCGATCCCGCCAGTCTCGACGACGCCGCCCAGGCGGTGATCGGCCGGCCCCTGGGCCTCGACCTCGCTCACCTGGAGGCGGCCTCCGACCCGCGCCGGGCACTGACCACACGGGGGTGCCAGGGAGGCTCGGCACCCGCCGCGGTCCGCGATCACTGCCGGGCGGTGCGATGGCGGCTGGACGCCGCCCGGCGGTGGCGCGCCGAGCTCGACCGGTCGGCGCGGGACGCGGAGGCCCGGCTGGTCGCAGAGGCTCGGCGCCGGGCCTCGACGCCCGCCGCGGCGCCGGTCGGAGACTGACCGCAGCGGGCGCGCGCGGCGCAACGAGGGGGCCGGCAGTGCCCGCAACGGGCTGCCCTTCACCCTGAGCCTGAGCTGCGGCACCTGGGGCGGAAACATCACCACCGAGAACATCAACGCCCGGCACTTCGTCAACCTCACCTGGGTGTCCCGGCCCGTCGCACCGCACCCGGTGACCGAGGAGACGCTGTTCGCCGACCACTGGCGGCGCCACGGTCGCTGAGGGCGAGCCGCCGCTGGTCAGCAGGTCGGGGCGCGCCGGCCGGCTCCGGGCGCCGGCGGGGGGACCTCCTCCTCCCGCCGGGCCCTGACCATCTGCCAGGCCCGCGTGGAGAGCTGAAGGCTGAAGCGCGTGTCGGGGTTGTTGAGGTCGTACCCGGTGAGGTCGCGGATCCGCTGCAGCCGGTACTTCAGCGTGCTGGGGTGCACGAACAGGGCCTCGGCGGTGGCGATGTAGTTCCCCCCGTGCTCGAGGAACAGGGTGAGGGTCCGGACCAGGTCGCTGTGCTTCCGCCTGTCGTAGTCGAGCAGCCCGCCCAGCCGCTCCCGGACGAAGCGCTCCACCGCGCCGAGGTCCGGCAGCTCGCAGAACAGACGGTAGACGCCCAGGTCGTCGAAGCTCGAGGCGCGATCGGCGCGGGAGCAGGCGTCCTCCATGCGCAGGGTCAGCTCGGCCTCGCGGTGGGAGCGGGCGAAGTCGGCAGGTCGCTCGCAGAGGCCGCCGACGCCGAGCCGGCAGCGGCCGCCTCCGAGCTCGCGCAGGACGGCCTGGCGGAACTCCTCCCAGGGCACCTCCTGGCTCGCCAGGACGAGCACGGCGCCCTTGCGAGCGACCATGAGCGTGCCCACCGAGAGGTCGAGGGAGGCACGGCGGACGGCCTGGAAGAAGACGTCGTCGTCGCGGGTCCGGCCCCGGCCCTCGGCGATGACCACCCGGTGGGAGCGACCCAGGTCGTAGCCCAGCCCCTGGGCGCGGCTCTGCACGGTCTCGTCGTCGGTGCCGTCGAGCAGCGACTCGACGAGGTCGCGCCGGAGCCGGAGCTCGGCCTCGCTCAGGCTGCGGAGACGGGCCAGCTCCATCGCGAGGATGGTGGCCCCGTGCTCCAGTGCGACCCGCTCGTGCTCTCCGCAGTCCCCCCCCGGGTCGACGAGGGCGATGACCCCGAGCAGGTCGCCCCGGGGCCGCGCCAGGGCGACCAGGCGATTCCCGTCACGGCTCGGGCGCGCCTCGCGGATCAACCGGCGGAGCAGCTGCTCGCGCTTGGGTGCCGGGTCCTTCGGATAGGGCTCCGTCCTGTCGGGGCCGGCCCAGGCCCGCAGATTGCCGTAGCGATCCTCGATGGCGACCGGGTAGCCGGTGAGCTCGTGGATGGCCTGGGCCAATCCCTCCTGGCCCTCGCAGCGCACCGCGACCTGGGTCAGGCGCTTGTGGATGTCCATGCTCCGCTGCAGCGCGCCGAGCGTCTCCTCGAGCCGCTTGGCGGTGGCCCGCTCCTGGGCGTGAAGGCGCGCATTGGCCAGCGCGACCCCCGTCTCCTGGGCCAGGACCTGAAGGAGGAACCGGTTCTCGGTGGAGGGCTCCACGGCGGCCCCCACGACCAGGAAGCTGCCGGTGCGTCCGCCCAGCGCGAAGGCCCACGCCCAGGCGTCACCGGGGATCCGCACCGGGCCGCCGACGCCGTCCAGAGAGTGGAGCTGCGCTTCCAGCTGGGAGAGAGCCGGCTCTGCGCGAGGCCCGTCGAGGGCCTGCCAGCCACTGCCCTCGATGTAGAGGGCGCGCAGGCGAGCGGTGCCCAGCGAGGGAATCGAGGAGGTGGCCAGGTGGGTGATCTGGCCCTCGTCGTCGCACTCCGTCATCAGGACTGCGAACAGCAGCAGGCCCCGGAGGTTGGAGAGCTGGTCGCGAAGCACCGCGTCGGGTGGATACCCCGGGGTCGGCGCCGCGGCGGTCATCGTCGCGTCGCGAGGAACTCTTCGGGCTCCAGGTAGTACGGGTTCTCGGTGACCGTCCCCCGGACCAGGATCTTCGGATGGGTCTTGAGGATGTCGAGGATCAGCTCACCGCTGAAGCGCTCCAGGTCGTACAGG
Organism: Chloroflexota bacterium; assembly: GCA_028287625.1. Classification (GTDB taxonomy): domain Bacteria; phylum Chloroflexota; class Dormibacteria; order Aeolococcales; family Aeolococcaceae; genus CF-96. Next base: position 20,734 of record JAQBPH010000262.1, read on the forward strand.
CAGAGGATCACCTGGGGATAGAGCGGAAGGAAGCGGTTGAGCCGGGACTCGTAGCCGACCAGCTCGTCCACCCCGGGGACGTCACGCAGCGCCCAGGTCATCTCACCCACCGCGCGGACGAAGGAGACGCCGTCCTCGCACAGCGCGGAGCTCACCGCCTCGTCCCAGAACTCGATCATGCGGTCGGTCCGGAAGGCGCCGCCGTCCAGATAGGTGTGCTGCGAGGCGAGGACGTCGAGCTGGTGGGCGGCCACCCGGCGGTCCACGTCGAGGTCGCAACGCAGCTCGGCGAGCACCGACTCGGGATCCGTGGCATCGACCACGCAGAGGCACTTGTCGCCGGCGGCGAGGCCCGCACGCAGGTACGGGATGAGCACCCTGTCGCGGTCGCGGAGGCCGCGGTAGAAGGCACAGATGTGGTCGCCCTGGGCGGCCTTGAGGCCTGGGATGCCGAGATCGACCATCATGGACCTTCCCCCACACGCGGCGCTATGGGAAGTGTATGGCCATGGCGGGCATCCGTGTCTCCGTCTGTGAGGACAGTAGATGGCCGTCAGACTGTCCTCACACGGTGAAGGTGGTGGCCGCGGATCGTCGGTGGGCTCGGCAGGAGCCGCGTGCGCCACGACCACCGTCGACCGACGCCAGGCCGGCCTGGTCGCGGGAGGACGATCCCTGCACGCTCTTTCATCCCCGAGCGACATCGTCCGAGGTGGCCCGGTGGAGTGACCATGGGCCAACGATTCGGACGTCCGGGACGCACGGACACGCGAGGGCTGAGCATGGACATCAGGCACCGGTCGCTGTCGATGGCAGACTGGCAGTCACTCATCGACCGGGCGTTGGCAGGCGAGATCGCCGAGCCGATCTACAACGTCAACCGTGCCGACAGCCACGACTACGACGCCATCTTCATCGGTGGCGGCGCTGGTGGCAGGTTCGGCTCGGCGTACCTGCGCGCCCAGGGTGGCCGGCAGCTGACCATCGACCGGTGGCCCTTCCTCGGCGGCTCCTGCCCGCACCAGGCCTGCGTCCCCCACCACCTCTTCTCCGAGGCAGCCCGCGAGCTGGATCTGGCGAGGCACCTCTCCGGCCGGCTCTTCTTCCCCGAGTTCGACGAGAACCGAGCCTCGGTGCTGGACATGGTGGAGCTCTTCCGCCAGGGGCGCAACTCGGCGCATGCCTTCATGAACTGGCAGAGCAAGGAGCAGCTGGAGATGGAGTACATCCTCAACGCTCCAGCGACGGTGCTCGACGCGCACACCGTGGAGGTGGCCGGCGAGCGGTTCCGGGCTCGCAACCTTGTCCTGGCCACCGGGGCGCGCACCGAGTGGCCGGACATGCCCGGCATCGGGTTGCCTGGCGTCTTCGACTTCGCCAGCCTGGTCGAGGAGCTCGACTACAACCCACGCCGCTGCGTCATCATCGGCGGCTCCAAGGTGGCCCTGGAGTACGGCTCCTTCTTCCACGCCGCCGGTTGCCACACCACCATCCTCTCGCGCAGCCCGCTGATGCGCACCGCGAGCCTCCATCACGTCGACGAGGATCTCCGCCGGTACGTGGTCGACAACATGCGCATGCGCGGCATGGTGATCGAGGAGGGTGCCGACACTCTGGCCATCGTCGGCGGTGGTCGGGCAGAGGGGGTCGTGGCCCGGCTCGCCGACGGCAGCTCGGTGACCCTGGACGCGGACATGGTCTTCGTGGCGACCGGAGAGCGGGCCCAGTCGCAGCCCTTCGTCGATGCCCTCGGTGTCGATGTGAATGCCCGCGGCTCGATCCAGGTCGACGCCCGGATGCGAACCTCGGTACCCGGCGTCTACGCCATCGGCGACATGATCGGCGCGCCCATGGAGATGTTCAAGGCCCGCAAGTGCGGCATGACCGCGGCCCGGAACATCATGGGAGAGCCGTATGAGTTCGACTTCAGCGAGTACCCGGACTTCCTCCACACCACCTATGAGGTCACCTGGGTCGGGCTCACCGAGGCCGAGGCCCGGGAGCGGTACGACGACGTCATCATCATCCAGATGCCGCCGCCGGGTCTCGGGAACGAGGAGCTCCCCCTTCCCTGCGCGGAGGGCAGCATGCTCTACGCGTTCACCAAGCCGGCGCTCAGCGGCTTCCAGAAATGTGTGATCGACGCCGGCAGCCGCCGAATCGTCGGCTGCCACCACGTGGGCTACGGAGCCAAGGACGCGTTCCAGTATCTCGACCACCTGATCCACCGACCCGCGGGGTTGACCATCGACCAGATGGCCGAGATGAACGAGCTGTTCCTCAATCCAGAGCACTTCATCCAGCTCTGCCGCCTTCGTGCCGGGCGGCGCGAGCTGGTCAGCCTCTGATCTGATCTGACCATTGGCGGGCATGATGCGCTGCGCGCGTGCCTGATCCCCGAGAATCCCGCCCATGGCCACCTCCGTCGACTTCCTCATCCTCTGCGACGCCGCGCAGGTCTCGCCGGACAGCAAGCTCCACCTCCTCGGCGGCGCATGGACGCACCACCAGCGCCAGGTCCCCCAGAGCCCGCCGCCGGGCACGCCGCCCCCCATCTCCCAGTTCGCGATCGCCGCCGGCTTCCTCGTGGACTGGAACGAGACCGACGACCCGCTGGCGGTCAGGATCAGCGTCGAGGACGACGACAACCGGCAGCTCGCCCAGATCTCGGGCCAGCTGCTGGTCGGCCGCCATCCCCAGGCGATCAGGGGCACCGACCAGCGGGCGCTGATCGCCGTGCCGGTCACCATGGTCTTCGCGAAGGCGGGGCCGCACCACGTGCGCGCCGGCGTCGAGGGCCGGGGCGTCGACAAGGTCGTCCATTTCACCGTCGTCGACGTGCCCGTCGCGCCGTAGGGCGGGGGCGCGTCAGTCGGTGGTCGGCGCCACCACCACGTCGGCGAGCGTGGCCACACCGTCGCAGCACACCCGGTAAGATCGTCAGCCATGCCCGACGGCGCGCAGACGACCACCGGGCCGAGCGGCAGCCAGCAGCCGGAGCAGCAGTCGGTGCTCGGCTTTCCCATCCGCCCCCGGGGGGACGGGGAAGCGGTGACCGGGGGCCGTCACCACTGGTACGAGCTCGCCCAGGAGATCCACGGCGCCTTCGCCGACATCGACCGCGCCGTCGCCTCGATGCAGTGGTCCGGCGACGGCCGCAGGGCCTTCGACGCCGCCTGGTCCCAGCTCTCCGGACACGGCACCGAGGCCGCCCAGCACTCCCAGGAGATGGGCGACCACCTCCTCACGCTCGGTCACCAGATCGACGACGCCCAGCACCAGTGGGACATGGCCATGACCGCCATGGCCGCCTCCACCGCCATCGGCATCGGCCTCACCTTCGTCACCTTCGGCATCTCCGACGCCGTCGCCGAGGGTGCCGCCGCCGCCGCCGTCGGCACCATGGAGGCGATCTGCACCGCCCTCGACATCTACGTCGAGGCCGCGCTCCAGGTGATGATGGCGGCGATCCGCACCGGCGTGCAGCTGGCGGTGAAGTTCACCTGGCAGTTCGGCATCAGCGTGGTCACCCAGGAGACCGCCAACGTCGTCCAGGGCCAGGGCCTCGACCACGTCAACCTCCTCCAGGCCGCCGAGTTCGCCGCCGCCACCCTGATCCCCGGCCTGGGAGGGAAGGTGATCATCGGCGGCAAGCAGGTGCTCCAGGGGACGTCGGGTGCGTTTGTGGGCGGTGCCCTCACCGACACCGCCATCCAGGGCATGGAGGCGGTCACCGAGGGCAGGCCGTTCAGCCCCGGCGAGGTGGTCGCCTCGGGCATGCTGGCCATGGGCGGCCAGGCCCTCGCCGGGGCGGTGGGCTCCCGCCTCGGACGGAGCGGCGCGGAGTTGGACCAGGAGGCGGCGCACGCGCGCTACGAGAAGCTGCTCCAGCAGATCCCTGACGTCACCAAGCTTGATGCCCTCATCGCCCAGATTGGGGACGCGGCCAAGCTCGAGCGCCTGCTGCAGGTTTTCCGGGCGACGGAGCTCGAGACGATGCTGGCCCAACTCAAGGATGGCGGGAGCCTAGTCGTGGTGCTGGACCACGTCGGGCCCGCTACCTGTACAGGCATGATTCGGGATTGGATGGCCAATGGCGAGTTCGCTGAGATGAACCAGTTCGTGGAGCGTCTAGCTGGTGGCGCGGGGAAGGAACTCGCCGAGAAAGCCGCCCTCGGTGGGAAGTCGCTCGTCATTGATTCGAACACGGCCATCGCATTGATCAATGATGCGGATCCAACCCTGCGCGGGACCATGAATCGGGGCGAACAGGCACGCGTCGCGTACATCAACTCTGTCCCCGGCGACACGGACCTGCGAGTCGGCAATGTGACGGTGGGCGAGATCCCCGGCGGCGTCCTCGATGTGAGGGGCGTCCCAATCGAGGTGGCGCGGGAATCAGCCGAGTACCAGAAAGTGCTCGGCGCCCTGGCGAAGGCGAACGTAGGCAAGGCCCAAGGCTTCGCCGACAGGGGCCTGATCGCCGACGCCTTCTTCGCCAAGACCGAGGCAGGCGTGGTTCCGAGGTTCCTCACCGGCGACAAGAACGTTGTGAATGCGCTGGCTCGCATGGCGGAGATCGACGTCAATGCGATCGGGGGTTTCCGTACGATCTTGAAGACGTACTGAGCGTCGGGTTTCTACGTCGTCATCGAGGGCCGCATCCTTGTAGTAATACCGGTGCCCTAGGAGGTTGGCATGTTCGATGTATTCGTCGCTCCGCTCCGGTGCCCCGGTTGCGATACGGTGGTGGCGGACGCCGAGATACAGACCCACATCCGCGGTGGCTCCGCCGACGGCTCCTCGCTAACAGTCGGCTTCGAGTTCAATCCGCTCCGCCTCACCACCGAAAGAATCGTTGGTGCGGGCTATGCACTGGTGAACCCTCCCGATCCCGGTGGGCCGATCCGGCTGCTCGACGTCTGGAGTTGCCCGCAATGCGAGACCGAACAGTGGGCGATGGTGGAGATCGCCGATCGAAAAATCCGCGGCATCGAAGCGGTGACGCTGGACCCTGCGACCTTGGAATCCGCAAACTTCATCTCTGACACTGAAGCGGACCTGCTCGCGGAGGCGCTGACGGGACCAGTCTCGACTGCGAGCAGCGTAGAGATCCTCCGGCAACGACTTCCCACGAGTCCGGAACGTCGGGATTCAACAGTGGTCATCGAGGGCGCATCCTCGCCGTGGTACCGGTGCTCTAGGGGTTGACATGTTCGATGCCTTCGTCGCTCGGCTTCGGTGTCCCGGTTGCGACACAGTGGCGGCAGACGCCGAGATACAGACCCACATCCGCGGCAGTTCGGCCGACGGCTCTTCACTCGGAGTCGGCTTCGAGTTCCACCCGCTCGAACTCACCAGTGAGAGTATCGTCGATGCCGGCTATGCACTCGTGAGCCCTCCCGATCCCGATGGGCCGATTCGGCTGCTCGACGTCTGGATCTGCCCGCAATGCCGGGCCGAACAGTGGGCGATGGTGGAGATAGTAGATCCAAAAATCCGCAGCATCGAAGCGGTGAATCTGGACCGCGCGACCTTGGAATCCGCGAACTTCATATCTGACATCAACGCGGACTTGCTCGCGGAGGCGGTGACGGATGAGGGACCGGCCATGGGCGCGAGCAGCGTGGAGATCCTCCGCCAACGACTTCCATGAGATGGAGTGGGGGGACTCGCCGGGTTTCATGGTCGTCACCAAGGGCCGCATCCTCGCCGTAATACCGGTGCCCTAAGGGGTTAGCATGTTTGATGTTTTCGTCGCCCGGCTCCGGTGCCCCGGTTGCGACACGGTGGTAGCGGACGCCGAGATACAGACCCACATCCGGGGCAGTTCGGCCGATAGCTCTTCACTCGGAGTGGGCTTCGAGTTCCATCCGCTCGACCTCACCACCGAGAGTCTCGTTGACTCGGGCTATGCACCGGTGAACCCTCCCGATCCCAATGGGCCGATCAGGCTGCTCGATGTCTGGATCTGCTGGCAGTGCAAGACCGAACAGTGGGCGATGGTGGAGATCGCCGACCGAAAAATCCGCAGCATCGAAGCGGTGAGGCTGGACCGCACGACCTTGGAATCCGCGAACTTCATCTCTGACAGCGACGCGGACTTGCTTGCGGAGGCGCTGAGGCGTCAGGGACCAGTCTTGGGCGCGAGCAGCATGGAGATCCTCCGGCAACGACTTCCCACGGGATAGATTCGTTCGCCGCGAGTTCCATGGTCAGTGGTCAGCCGAGCAGCCGCTGCGCCTGCAGCGCCAGCCACAGGCGGTGGCGCACGGCCGGGTCGTCGAGATCGACCGCGAGCCGGGTGGCGATGCGCTCCAGGCGGTACACGACGGTGTGCCGGTGGATGCCGAGCTGCGTTGCGGCGTCGCCGAGGCTGCGCGCCTCCAGCACCGCCTCGAGGGTGCGGAGCTGCTCGGCGCTGCGGGCGCTGCCGTCGACCATGCCTCCGAGGAGGCGCTCGACGTGGGCCCGCAGCGCGTCGGGGTCGGCGTCGAGGGCGGCGAAGACGCCCAGCTCGACGTCCTCGTGCACCAGCTCGCCGGGACGCAGCCGGCGGCCCACGTCCAGGGCGCGGTGGGCGCGGCGCGCGGCCGCGGCGACCTCCTCGAGCGAGGCGGCCACGGGTCCCACCCCGATCACCAGGGCCCCCTCGGCCTCCGGCGCCATCGCCCGCATGCCGTCGCCGAGGAGGCGCTCGACCCCTGCCTCCCCGTCCACCAGCGCGGTCCACACCCCCCGGTCGCCGGCCACCAGCAGCCCGCGGGCGGAGCGCCAGGCGGCGCCGAGCAGGCGGTCGGCGTCGACGCCGGGGGCGACCGCGCAGGCGAGCAGCCGGTAGGGCGGCCGCAGCTCCAGGTCGCAGGCGGCCGCGAGCCGGCGCAGCTCGGTCGAGGCGTCGCCGGCGAGGAGCCGGCCGAGGACCCGGTCGCGCTCGCGGTCGCGCTGCCGGACCAGCCGCTCGCGGGTCTCGAGGTAGGCGCTGCCCACCGCCCCGCTGATCTCGTCGAGGTACTCGAGCACCTGCTCGCTCAGCGCCACCACCGTCTCGGGGGGTAGCCCGCCCATGCGGGTGGCGGCGTCGACCACCTCGCGCCAGACCACCTTGGCGGCGAGCCGGTAGCCGCGCAGCAGCACCTCCAGGGGCACCCCGAGCTCGGCCTGCTGGGCGCCGGCGAGGCCCAGGGTGGCGAGCTCCGCAGGGTGGGGCCGCCGGCCGTCGTGGAGCTGCCGCAGCAGCGCATGCAGGCCGTCGCGGCAGGCGGCGACGATGGCCCGCAGGTACCGCATCCTGCTGAACTCGGGGGGCAGCTCCAGCTCCTCGCTGAGGCGGCGGGCGAGGCGGCGGGCGATCTCGTCCGAGCCGGCGAGCAGGGTGGCGCTGACCTCGGCCGGCAGCCGGGGCGTCTCGGTGGTCGTCATGGATGGATATCGATCATATGGTCACGGTGGCCAATTTTTCGGCGTGGAGCGGTGGTGCGGGGCCGATGACTTGGCCGGGCTGTAGGAACGACAATACTGACAATGCTGTATGGAGAACTCTTCGACCGCCTCGAGCGGGCCCGGTGGCAGCTGCGCACCGACATCCCGTACCACGAGATCGATCGCTCCAAGGTGAGCGACCAGTGGATCCACGACCTGCGACAGGTCTGCCTCACCGAGTTGAGCGCCCTGTACGCCACCGAGATGTTCCTCCGCGACTTCTACACGGACATCGACTTCTGCAGCTTCGTCTCCATCTGGTTCTACGAGGAGATGAAGCACTACCTGACCCTGCGCCGCTACCTCGAGCACTTCGGGCAGGAGTTCGACGACGAGGGCGAGCTGCCCCGGCTGCGCCTCACCTTCGCCGAGGGGCCGGCGATCGAGACCCTCACCATGCACTTCTGCGGCGAGCAGCGCCTCGCCCACTGGTACACGGCGTTCAGCCGCGAGGCTCCCGAGCCCGTGCTGGGGCTGATCTTCAAGACCCTCGCCGCCGACGAGCTGCGCCACGCCGCCTGCTACGCCAGCTACCTGCGCAAGGCGGTCAAGAACCGGCCCGAGGTCCTGCCCGACATCCTGCGCATGACCCTGTGGATGCTGCGCAGCACCAACGACGCCCCCAAGCACCCGACCGCCATCACCGTGCCGTCGGTGGTCTCCAAGCTGGAGGACCCGGAGTACGTCCAGCGGATGCTCAACCTGTACCTCCCGGGCCGTGACCACGAGGCGCCGGTGCAGCGCCGGGTGCTGGCGGTGATGTCGGAGCTCGCCGGCGAGCGCATCGAGAAGGTGAAGGACCTGCTGCCGCTGATCCGCGGCGCGCAGGTCGCCTGAGCCGGGCCCGCCGCGGCTCGGGGCCGATCGGGGCCGCTCCTATAATCGGCCCATGACCGAGCCCCGCGTCCGCGTCCGCGCCCTGGTGCGGGGACGGGTGCAGGCGGTCGGCTTCCGCGCCTTCGTCCTCCACCACGCCCGGGCGCTGGGGCTGGGCGGCACCGTCGCCAACCGGCCCGACGGCACCGTCGAGTGCGTCGCCGAGGGCAGCCCCTCCTCCGTCGACGCGCTGGTCGAGCGGCTCCGCCGGGGACCGCTCGGCGCCCGGGTCGAGGGTCTCGAGGTGCGCCCCGAGGAGCCGCGCGGCGAGGGCGCGCCGATGCGGGTCACCGCGTGACGCTCCGCTTCGCAGAGCGAATGTCACGGCTGGGCACCGAGGGCGCCTTCGAGGTGCTCGCCCAGGCGCGGGTGCTCGAGGCCCAGGGCCGCGACGTCATCCACCTGGAGATCGGCGAGCCCGACTTCGAGACCCCGCCGAACATCGTCGAGGCCGCGGTGTCGGCGATGCGTGGCGGCCACACGCACTACACCCCGGCCAGCGGGATCATGGACGTGCGCGAGGCGGTCGCCCGCTCGGTGACCGAGAGCACCGGCGTCGACACCTCGCCGCTCAACGTGGTCCTGACCCCCGGCAGCAAGAACATCATCCACTTCGCGCTGCTGAGCCTGGTGTCCCCAGGCGACGAGGTGCTCGTGCCCGACCCGGGATACCCGAACTACGCGTCGCTGACCAACTTCGTCGGCGCGGTGCCGGTGCCGGTGCCGATGCGTGAGGAGCGCGGCTTCCGGCTCGACGTCGAGGAGTTGCGGCAACTGGTGACCGATCGCACCCGGATGATCATCATCAACACCCCCGCCAACCCCACCGGCGGCTGCCTCGAGCCCTCCGACGTCGTCGCCATCGCCGATCTGGCGATGGAGCGCGACCTGGTGGTGCTGAGCGACGAGCTCTACTGGCGGCTGATCTACGAGGGCGAGCACGTCTCGCCGTACTCCATCCCCGGCATGGCCGAGCGCACCGTGCTCATCGACGGTCTCAGCAAGGCGTGGGCGATGTGCGGCTGGCGGCTCGGGATGGGGGTGATGCCGGTCGAGCTGGCCCGGCGCATGGACACGCTGATGATCAACACGTCCTCGTGCGCCGCCTCGTTCACCCAGGTGGCCGCGGTCGAGGCGCTGCACTCGCCGCACTCCGACGCTGCCGTCGACGCCATGCGCGAGGAGTTCCGCACCCGGCGCGACCTGCTCGTCGAGGGGCTGAACCGCATCCCCGGGGTGCGCTGCCACCGTCCCGCCGGCGCCTTCTACGTCTTCCCGAACATCACCGGCACGGGGTGGGACGAGGGCGCCCTGGCGCACTCCCTGCTCCACGAGGCCGGGGTGGCGCTGCTCCCCGGCACCGCCTTCGGCGCTCACGGCGCCGGCTTCCTCCGGCTCTCCTACGCCAACTCGATCCCCAACCTGGAGCGTGCCCTCGACCGCATCGCCGTCCACCTCGCCGCCGCCGAGCCCGCGGCGTCGTAGCCGGTCGACCGTGTCCTCGCCCCCGGCGGTGACCACCCCGCCGAGCTGCCGACCCGGACTGGAGGCGGTGCGCGCGCTCGCCGCCGACCACGACCTGGTGCCGGTGGTCAGCGAGCTGCTCGCCGACTGCGACACCCCGGTGAGCGCCTTCCTGCGGCTCGAGGAGGAGGGGGCCTTCCTGCTCGAGTCGGTCGAGGGCGGCGAGCGGCTCGCCCGCTACTCCTTCCTCGCCGCCGCCCCGCTGTCGACGATCGCGCTGGACGGCGGCACGGCGACCGTCACCGGTCCCGCGGGCACCCGCACGGAGAGCTACACCGACCCCCTCGAGGTGGTCGAGCGTGCGGTCTCGCGGCTGCGGGTGGCCCCGCTCGACGGCCTCGACGTGCCCTTCCGCGGTGGCGCGGTCGGCTTCCTCTCCTATGAGGCGGCGACCCGCTTCGAGCGGGTGCCGGTGGCCGCCCACGACCGGCTCGGCATCCCCCACGGCTGGTTCGCGGTGGTGGACACCGTGATCGTCTTCGACCACGCCCTCCACCGCATGTTGCTCATCACCCACGCGCACACCGGCGAGGGCGCCGACGTCGACGCCGCCTACGCCGGCGCGGTGCGCCGGCTGGGCGACCTGCGCGACCGCCTGCGCCGGCCGTTGCCGCCCCCGGCGCCACTGCCCGCCGAGCCCGCGGTGGTGCCCGACCGCGAGGCGCTGGCCAACCTCAGCCGCGACGACTTCGTGCGCAGCGTCCGCCGCTGCAGCGAGTACATCCTCGCCGGCGACATCTTCCAGGTGCAGATCGGCCGTCGCTTCGCGCTGCCGCTGCGGGTGGCGCCCTTCGACCTCTACCGGGCGCTCCGCTCCATCAACCCCAGCCCCTACATGTTCTTCCTGCCCACGCCCTCGTGCGCGGTGGTGGGGGCGTCGCCGGAGATGCTGGTGCGGGTCACCGGCCGCCACGTCGAGTACCACCCCATCGCCGGCACCCGCCGCCGCGGCTCCACCCCCGAGCGCGACCTCGAGCTGGAGCGCCAGCTGCGCGACAGCGAGAAGGAGCGCGCCGAGCACCTCATGCTCGTCGACCTCGGACGCAACGACCTCGGGCGGGTGTGCACCACCGGCAGCGTGCGGGTGACCGAGTACATGGAGGTGGAGCGCTACTCCCACGTCATGCACCTGGTGAGCACCATCACCGGGACGCTGCGCAGCGGCGCCACCGCGCTCGACGCGCTCCGCGCCTGCTTCCCGGCGGGCACGGTCACCGGTGCCCCCAAGCTGCGCGCCATGGAGATCATCGCCGAGCAGGAGCCCGAGACGCGGGGCGTCTACGCCGGCGCGGTGGGCTACCTCGCATTCGGCGGCAACCTCGACACCGCGATCGCGCTGCGCACCCTGGTGGTGCGCGACGGCGTCGCCTACGCCCAGGCCTCGGCGGGCATCGTCGCCGACTCCGAGCCCCACGAGGAGGCGTTGGAGATCGACAACAAGGTGGCGGCGCTGCTGGCGGCGGTCGAGCGCGCCAACCAGGGGCTGGGCCGGTGAGCGCGGGGTCTCTCCGCGGGGTTGTGGCCGTGGTCGACAACTACGACTCCTTCACCTACAACCTGGTGCAGTACCTGGGCGAGCTGGGTGCCGCCACCGCGGTCTTCCGCAACGACGCGGTGGCTGTGGAGGCCCTGGCCGCGATGGAGCCGGCCGCGGTGGTGATCTCCCCGGGCCCCTGCGACCCCGACCAGGCGGGCATCTCGCTGGAGGTGGTGGCCCGCCTGGGTGCGACCATCCCGCTGCTCGGCGTCTGCCTCGGTCACCAGGCCATCGGGCAGGCGTATGGTGGGCGGGTGGTGCGCGCCCCACGGGTGATGCACGGGAAGGTGAGCGAGATCCACCACGACGGCGCCGGCATCCTCGAGGGCCTGCCCAGGCCCTTCTCCGCCACCCGCTACCACTCCCTGGTGGTGGAGCGGGAGTCGATGCCCGCCTGCCTCGAGGTCACCGCCTGGACCGCCGACGGGCTGGTGATGGGGCTGCGCCACCGCGAGCACCCGGTCGAGGGGGTGCAGTTCCATCCCGAGTCGATCGCCACCCGCTGCGGCCACGACCTGCTCGGCGGCTTCCTGCGCCGCGCCGGGGTGCCCTGCGCCTCCGAGGTGCCGGCATGAGTGGCCGGCTGGGCGCCCTCGAGCCGATCGTGGCCCGCAAGCACGCCGAGGTGGCGGCGCTGCGCCCTCGCGCCGCCGAGCTCTGGGCGCTCGCCGAGGCGGCCCCGCCGGTGCGCCCGCTGGAGACGGCGCTGCGCGGCGGCACCATCATCGCGGAGATGAAGCGCCGCTCGCCCAGTGGCGGCTCGCTCCGGCCCGAGCTCGACTGCGCGGCCACCGCGCGGGGCTACGCCGCCGGCGGCGCCGCCGCCCTCTCGGTGCTGACCGACGGGCCCTCGTTCGGCGGCTCGCTCGACGACCTGGTCGCCGCCCGCGACGCGGCCGCGCTGCCGGTGGTGCGCAAGGACTTCGTCGTCGACCCGCTGCAGGTGGCCGAGGCCCGGGCGGCCGGGGCCGACGCGGTGCTGCTGATCGTCGCCGTGCTCGGCCCCGCCGGGATCGACGAGTGCCTCGAGGCGGCGGCGCGCTGCCGCATCGCCGCCCTGGTCGAGGCCCACGAGGCCGAGGAGGTGGCCATCGCGGTCGCCGCGGACGCCGCCGTGGTGGGCATCAACAACCGCGACCTGCGCACCCTGCGCACCGACCTGGCCACCTTCTCCCGGTTGCGGGGCCTGGTGCCGTCGGGGACCGTCTGCGTCGCCGAGTCGGGGGTGGCCAGTGCCGCCGATGCCGCCCGGCTGGTGGCGGAGGGCGCCGACGCGGTGCTCTGCGGGGAGGCGCTGATGCGCGCCGGAGAGCCCGGGGGGCGCTGCGCGGAGTTCGCCGCCGCGGCCCGCGCGGCGGCGCTGGAGCGGGCGCCGCGGTGATCGTCAAGGTCTGCGGGGTGCGCACCGCCGAGGTCGCGGAGGCCGCCGTCGACGCCGGCGCCGACCTGGTCGGCCTGGTCTTCGTCGCCCGCAGCCCGCGGCACGTCGACGACCGCGCCGCCGACGCCGTCCGCGAGGCGGTGGCGGGCCGCGCCGACCTGGTCGGGGTGCTGGTCGAGCCCCCCGCCGCGCTCTGCGACCACCTCGCCGCCCGCCACCGGCTCGCCGCCGTGCAGGTCCACGGGGAGGTCGATCCCGGGCTGGTCGCGGAGACCGCGGTGCCGGTCATCCGCGCCCTCAACGCCCGCAGCGCCGCCCACGCCTACACCGACCCGTGGTGGCCGGCGTCGCTGCTGCTCCTCGACTCCGCGCCGGATGATCCGGCCGCACTCCCCGGGGGCACCGGCCGCCGCCTCCCCGCGGCGTGGGCCGCCGAGGTCGCCCGGCACCGCCGCGTGATCCTCGCGGGGGGCCTGGGGCCGGACACCGTCGCCGACGCCATCGCCGCGGTCAGGCCCCGCGGGGTCGACGCCTCCAGCGGCCTGGAGAGCGCCCCCGGCGTGAAGGACCCGGCACTGGTGCGCGCCTTCGTGCGCACCGCCCGCGCCGCCTTCGACCTGCTCGCGGCCGCGCCCGCGGCGGCGGGGGGGAGGGCATGACCCTGCCGGCCGGCGCCCCCGGCCGCTTCGGCCGCTTCGGCGGGGCCTACGTGCCCGAGACCCTGGTGCCCGCGCTCGAGGAGCTGACCGCCGCCTCCGAGGAGGCGCTCGCCGACCCCGCGTTCCGCGACGACCTCGCCGGGTGGCTGCGCGACTACGGCGGCCGGCCGACGCCGATCACCCGGGCGGGACGGCTGAGCCGGCACCACGGCGGCGCCGGGATCTGGCTGAAGCGCGAGGACCTGCTCCACACCGGCGCCCACAAGCTGAACAACGCCCTCGGACAGGTGCTGCTCGCCCGCCGCATGGGCAAGCGCCGGATCATCGCCGAGACCGGAGCCGGCCAGCACGGCCTGGCAACCGCCACCGCCTGCGCCTGCTTCGGCCTCGACTGCATCGTCTACATGGGCGAGGAGGACATGCGCCGGCAGTCGCTCAACGTCTACAAGATGCGGCTGCTGGGCGCCGAGGTGCGGGAGGTGCGCACCGGCTCGCGCACCCTCAAGGACGCCACCAACGAGGCGATCCGCGACTGGGTCACCAACGTGCGCGACACCCACTACGTGATCGGCAGCGCGGTGGGGCCGCACCCCTACCCGACGCTGGTGCGCGACCTCCAGCGGGTGATCGGCGACGAGGCGCGGTCCCAGGCCATGGAGCGCTGGGGACGGATGCCCGACGCCGTGGTCGCCTGCGTCGGCGGCGGCAGCAACGCCATCGGCATCTTCACCGCCTTCGTCGACGACCCCGGGGTGCGCCTGGTCGGGGTGGAGGCGGCGGGCCGGAGCCTCGACAGCGGCGAGCATGCGGCACCGCTCACCGCCGGCCGGCCGGGGGTGCTCCACGGCTCCTACAGCTACCTGATGCAGGACGACGACGGCCAGGTGGTCGCCACCCACTCGGTGAGCGCGGGGCTCGACTATCCCGGCGTCGGACCCGAGCACAGCTGGCTGCGCGACACCGACCGCGCCGAGTACCGCGCCGCCACCGACGACGAGGCGCTCGCCGCGTTCCACCTGCTCTGCCGGCTCGAGGGCATCCTCCCCGCCCTGGAGTCGAGCCATGCGCTCAGCGCCGCCGGGCGGATCGCCGCGGCCATGCCCGCCGACGGCATCGTGCTGGTCTGCCTCAGCGGCCGCGGCGACAAGGACATCGACACGGTGCGCGAGCACTCCAGCACCGAGATGATCCGGTGAGCGTGGCCACGCCCGCCTCCCGGCTGGCCCAGGCATTCGCCCGGCGGCCGCCGGACGGCCTGCCGGGGCTGATCCCCTATGTCACCGCGGGCTTTCCCAACCGCGGCGACACCCCGGCGCTGCTCGCCGCCGTGGAGCGCGCCGGCTGCCTCGCCGCCGAGGTGGGCATCCCCTTCAGCGATCCCCTCGCCGACGGGCCCACCATCCAGCGCGCCTCCCAGCAGGCGCTCGCCAACGGGGTCACCGTGGCCGGGGCGCTGGCGGCGGTGGCCGAGGCCCGGAACCGGGGGCTGACCATCCCGATCGCGTTCATGACCTACGTCAACCCGGTGCTGGCCTTCGGCCTGGAGCGCTTCTGCACCGAGGCCGCGGCGGCGGGCGCGGAGGCGGTGATCGTCCCGGATCTCCCCGACGACGAGGCGGCGCAGCTGCGCCAGGCGGCGGACGCGGCCGGGCTTGCCCTAATCTTGCTGGTCGCACCCACCACGACGGCGGCCAGGCTCGAGGCCGCCTGTCGCCGGGCGACCGGCTTCGTCTACTGCGTCAGCGTCACCGGGGTCACCGGGGCGCGGGCCCACATCTCCCAGGAGGCGATCGACCTGCTCATGCGCGTGCGGTCCGTCACCAGCCTGCCCCGTGCCCTCGGCTTCGGCCTCTCCCGGCACGAGCACATGCGGGCTCTGCGCGGCCGCGCCGAGGCCGCGGTAGTGGCCTCGGCGCTGATCGACCGGATCGGCGCGGCCCCGGCCGCCCCGGTGGCCGCCGCCGAGCGCTTCCTCGCCGAGATGCTGGGGGAGGGGCGGTGACGGCGGTGCGCGGCGTCCGCGGCGCCACCACCGTGGAGGCGGACGACCCGGTGGGCATCGTGGAGGCCACCCGGGAGATGCTCGCCGCCCTCATCGAGGCCAACGGGATCGACCCCGAGCAGGTGGCCGGCGCCTGGTTCACCACCTCGCCCGACCTGCACAGCGAGTTCCCCGCCGTGGCCGCGCGCCAGCTCGGATGGGTCGACGTCCCGCTGATCTGCGGACAGGAGATGGACGTCCCCTACGCGAACTCGCGCAGCATCCCCCGGTGCGTGCGCGTCCTGATCCTCGTCAACACCGAGCGCGGCCAGCGCGAGGTGCGCCACATCTACCTGCGCGGCGCGCGCGCCATCAAAGAGGAGCTGGAGCGCGCCCGCACCGGTCAGCTGCCCGAGCCCGCCACCGCCAGCCACGGGCAGCGGCCCTCCGAGGTCCACCGATGATCATCGTCATGAAGTCCGGCGCCAGCCGAGCCGACATCGACCGCATCTGCGGAAGGGTCGAGGCGCGCGGCCTCAAGACCCATCTCAGCGAGGGTGAGGACCGCACCGTGATCGGCGTCATCGGCCACGACCCGTTCTCGGTGAAGGACGCGTTCACCCACGATCCCTCGGTCGAGGACGTCATCCGTATCACCCGGCCGTACAAGCTGAGCGGCCGCGAGTTCCGCCGCTCCGACACCGTCATCACCCTGCCCAACGGGCTCGCCATCGGCGGCGACGAGGTGGTGATCATGGCCGGGCCCTGCAGCGTCGAGGGCGAGGAGATGCTGCTGGAGACCGCCCGCGCGGTTCGCGACGGCGGCGGCCACATCCTCCGGGGCGGGGCCTTCAAACCGCGCACCTCGCCGTACGCCTTCCAGGGCCTGGGGCGGGCCGGGCTCCAGCACCTCGCCGAGGCCCGGCGGCAGACCGGCCTGCCGGTGGTCACCGAGGTGATGACCCCGAGCGAGGTCGAGTCGGTCGCCGAGATCGCCGACATCGTCCAGATCGGCGCCCGCAACATGCAGAACTTCGACCTGCTCCGCGAGGTCGGCCGCCATAACCGTCCGGTGCTGCTCAAGCGTGGCCTCAGCAACACCATCGAGGAGTGGCTGCTCAGCGCCGAGTACGTGCTCTCCCAGGGGAACTACAACGTCATCCTCTGCGAGCGCGGCATCCGCACCTTCGAGACCATGACCCGCAACACCCTGGACATCGCCTGCGTGCCGCTGCTCGAGGAGCTGAGCCACCTGCCGGTGATCATCGACCCCTCGCACGGCACCGGACGCTGGTCGATGGTGGCCGCCTGCGCCCGCGCCGCGGTCGCCGCCGGCGCCGACGGGGTGATGATCGAGGTCCACCCGCGGCCCGACGAGGCGCTCTCCGACGGCCCGCAGTCGCTCACCCCGCAGAACTTCGCCGCGCTGGTGCCGCAGCTGCGCCGGGTGGCGGCGGCGGTGGGGAAGCGGCTCGCCGAGCCGGTGCGCACCGGCGCCGACACCGCCGTTGCCGGATAGGCCCGGGGGCGTGGGGGAGGGCCCCCCGGTGACGGCGGGCGCGGGCCCGCCCGGCAGCGTCGCGGTGGTGGGGCTGGGGCTGATCGGCGCCTCGCTGCTCGCCGCGCTCCGCGAGCGGCTGCCGGGGGTGCGCCGCATCGGCGTGGCCCGGCGCGCTGAGATCGCCCGGCGCGCCCTGGAGGACGGCCTCTGCGACGCCGCGGGCACCGGGCCCGAGCTGCTCGCCGGTGCCGGGGTGGTGGTGCTCTGCACCCCCGTCGACGCCATGGAGGGCTGGCTGCGGCGGTGCGCCGAGACCGCGCCGGAGTCCCGGGTCACCGACTGCGGCAGCACCAAGGCGTGGGTGTGCGAGCGGGGCGCCGAGCTGCTCGGCGAGGGCCGGTTCCTCGGCGGCCATCCCATGGCGGGCCGCGAGCGCAGCGGCTACGAGGCCGCCGAGGCCGGGCTCTTCGCGGGCTGCACCTGGGTGGTGACGCCCCGCCGCGAGGCCGACCTGGCCGGCTTCGCCCCCTGGCTGGCGGTGGTCGAGGCGCTCGGCGCCCGCCTCGAGGTGCTCGACGCCGCCACCCACGACGCCGCCGTCGCCGCCATCTCCCACCTGCCCTTCGCGCTCAGCGCCGCCCTGGTCCGCGCCGTGGCGGCCGGCCCGGCGTGGCCCGCGGCGCAGCGGCTGGCGGCCAGCGGCTTCCGCGACATGGCCAGGCTGGCGGGCGGTGACCCGGCGATGTACGCCGCGATCGCCCGCACCAACCCGGCGGCGATGCTCGGCGTCCTGGACCTTCTCGAGGCCGAGCTGGGCACGCTCCGTGGGCTGCTCGAGGGCGGCGAGGGCGGGCGGGAGTGGTTCGCCGCCGCCCGGGAGGTCCGCTCGACATGGCTGGCCGGCCGGGCCGCCGCGGGCAGGGCGGTCCGGTGACCGAGGTGCGCCTGGAGGCGGCGCGGCGCGTCGACGGCGAGGTCACCGTGCCCGGCGACAAGTCGATCAGCCATCGCGCGCTGCTGCTCGGCGCCATCGCCTCCGGCCGCAGCTACCTCGGCAACCTCTCACCGGCGGCCGACGTGGCGAGCACCGCGAGCTGCCTGGCCGCCTGCGGCGCGTGGCTGCGCCTCTTCGACGAGGGGAAGTGGGTGCTCGACGGCGCCGGGGTGGGACGCTCGCTGCGCAGCCCCGAAGCCGAGCTCGACTGCGGCAACTCCGGCACCACCATGC
>JAQBPH010000103.1:0-19457 GCA_028287625.1 Chloroflexota bacterium
GGCGACTTCCAGGCACGGCGCGCCGACATCCGCTACCGGCCCGCGGCGCAGGCCAGGCCGCGCTTCGTGCACACCCTCAACGGGAGCGCGCTGGCGGTGCCGCGCACCTTCGACGCGGTGCTGGAGACCTACCAGCAGGAGGACGGCTCGGTGGTCGTCCCCGAGGTCCTGCGCGGCTACATGGGCGGACAGGAGCGGCTCTCCCCGACATGAGCGAGACGCGGGCGGCGGTCTCGCTCGACGACTCCTGGCTCAACGATCGCACCGAGTTCCAGCGGAACTTCGTGCACGGGCTGCGCAACCCCCACGGCCTCCACATCCAGTACCGGCTCGAGCGCCTCGAGGGCGAGCCCGACCCCGGCTCCGGCCTGCCGCCGCACCGGGTGGTGGGCGAGTGGGTCCCCGACCCGCTGCTCCACGTCGGCTTCCCCGGCGTCACCCACGGCGGCCTGGTCTCCGCGGTGCTCGACGACGTCATGGGGCGCAGCACCACGCTGCTCCGGCTCTGGACGGTCACCGGCCGCCTCGAGGTGCGCTACCGGGGACCTGCGCCCGCGGGGACGCCGCTGCGGGTCGAGGGATGGATGACCGGTCTGCGCCGTCGCATGGTCACCGCCCGCGGACGCCTGCTGCTCCCCGGCGGTGGCACCGTGGCCGAGGCCTGGGCGACCTACCTGCCGCTCACCCCGGAGCTGGAGCGGCGGATGGTCGAGCGCTGGCCCGGGTTCGCCGCATACCTCGGGGACGGCGCCGTCTGATCTGACACCATGGCGGGGTGCTCCACGACGACCGCCGCCGCGCCGTCTCCTTCGGCGACGACCCCGACGCCTACGACCGCGAGCGGCCGTCGTACCCACCGGCGCTGATCGACGAGCTCGTCTCCTCCGGCCCGCGCCGCGTCCTCGACGTCGGCTGCGGCACCGGCAAGGCCGGCCGGCTGCTGGTCGAGCGCGGCTGCGAGGTGCTCGGGGTCGAGCCCGATCCGCGGATGGCGGCGCTCGCCCGCACGCACGGGCTCGAGGTCGAGGTGGCCAGGTTCGAGGACTGGGACGCCGCCGGGCGCCGCTTCGACCTGGCCGTGTGCGGCCAGGCGTGGCACTGGGTCGACCCTGACGACGGGGCCCGGGCGGCGGCGGAGGCGCTGCGTCCGGGGGCGCGGCTCGCCCTCTTCTGGAACCGGGGCACCCACGACCCCGAGGCCCAGGCCGCCCTCGACGAGGTGTACTCGCGGCTGGTCCCGGCGATCCAGGAGAACTCGGGCGCGCTCGGCACCATCGACCCCGCCCGCGGTATGAGCCACGACGAGGCGATCTCTCTCGACGGCCGCTTCGGCTCCGCGGAGGCCTTCACCTACGAGTGGGCGCACGACTACCCGCGGGAGCGCTGGCTCGAGCTGATCAGCACCCACAGCGACCACCGGGTGCTGCCCGACGCCGAGCGGGCCCGCCTGCTCCAGGCGGTCGGCGAGGTGATCGACCGGCTCGGCGGGAGCATCCGTCTCAACTACCGGACGGTGCTCACCTGCTGGCGCCGGCTGCCCTGAGGGCGAGCTCCTCCACCCTGGCGTGCAGCCGCTCCACCCAGAGCTCGTGCGCCGGCTTCATCAGCACGCTGCGCAGCACCCGCGCCGCGGCGGCGTCACCGGTCATCCCGGGCAGCGCCGCGAGCAGCCGGCCGGCGTCGACGCGCAGCAGGCTGAGGAAGACCGGGTCGGGGTCCGCCATGCCCCGGTCGAGCATCGCCTGACCGGCGGCGTCGAGCGCGGAGAGCGATCGCGGCGCGCGCGGCACCAGGGTGACGATGTCGAGCTCGGGCCGGAGCACCGGCGCCAGCGGCTCCGAGCCCTGGAGCAGCTCCCACCACCGTCGCGCCGCCCGCACGCCGGCGGCGAGCACCCCGCCGAGGCCGTCGGGGGTGAGCGGGAAGGCCTGCAGGGTGAGCCAGAGCGCTGCCGCCGCGGCGCCCGCGCGCGAGCACTCCAGGCTGATCTCGCCGAGGTGTCCCTCCGCCGCGGTGAAGTACGTGTACGGCGAGTCGTGCGCATACAGCCGTGCCACCGACGCGTCCCGGAAGAGCACCGCCCCGCACCCGTAGGGCTGGAGCCCGTGCTTGTGGGGATCGACCACCACCGAGTCGCAGTCGCCCACGGCGCGCAGCGCCGCCACCGGCACGGCGGCGTCGCCGGCCCAGGCGAGGATGGCGAAGAAGCCGCCGTAGGCGGCGTCGACGTGGACCCGCACCCCGTGGCGCCGGGCCAGGGCCAGCGCCTCGTCGATGGCGTCGACCGCGCCCAGCCCGGTGGTGCCGGCGGTGAGCACCACGGTGCCGACACGGCCGGTGCGCAGCACCGCCTCCAGGGCGTCGAGGTCGATGCGCCCGGCGGCGCCGGCGGCCACCGGCTCGCAGGCCATGCCCAGCAGGTGGCACATCCGCCGGTGGGTGTAGTGCGCCTCCTCGCTGCAGGCGACCCCGCGCCCGGGATGGAGCTCGCGGGCGACGAAGAGCGCCTCGAGGTTGGCCACGGTGCCGCTGCTGGTGAGGTGGCCGAGGCCGTCCGGTGGGAGGTGGAGCATGGCGGCCAGCAGCGCCACCGCCTCGCGCTCCATCGCCGCCGTCGCCGGGCCGCCGTCGAGCGCGTGATTGTTGGGATTGACGAGCATCGCGGCGAGGTGGGCGGCGATTGCGGCTGGGTGCGGAGGCTTCAGCATCTGCCCGGCGTAGCGGGGATGGAAGAACGGGTAGTTGTCGCGCAGCCGGGTGGTGAGCTCGTCGAGGAGCGCCTCGACCCGGGCGGGCTCGAGCTCGAGGGCGGGATGGCGGGGGGCGGGCCCGAACCCCTCCTGCCACGCGGTCATCGCCCGGATCACCCGGACGCACCAGCCCGCCAGCTCGTCGCCGTCGGCGGGTCGCGGGACAGGGCTCACGACTGAAGACTACAAAACGCACGAAGGCATGTGATTGCCCGGATCTGCGCCATTCTCGCTGCGCTGGGATATGATCCGGGGCAGACAGACGCCGGCGGCAGCACCGCTGCCGGCAGGAAGGGAATGATCGATGCGGGCAGCACCACGGGTGCCTGCCACCGCCCGGGCGGGTGGACGGTGCGCCGTCACGCGGCCCATGTTGTTGACATCCTCGTCCTCAACATGTGTCCTGGAGAAGCGCCCCGCTGACGGACGATCCCGCGTGATGGGTCCGTCACCGTTGTCAGGGAGGGGAGACGGCCGGCGCGGCAAGCCCGCGCCGGCCGTCGTTCCACCGGGGCACGCGGTCAGTCGCGGATGACGGCCTTGGTCCGCATCAGGAACTCGGCCAGGTAGCCGTCGTGCGGGATGCCCGGCTCGATCCAGTGGGTGGGGTGGTCTCCGACGTAGACGTTGCTGATCGTCGGTTCGGCGACCAGGGCGTCCACCAGCCGCGTGTCCTGGGTGATCGCCGTGAGCACCAGTGTCCTCCTCAACGGCTCGAGGCCTGCCTCGCGAGCCCAGGGGGCGACCCAGACGCAGGGAAACGACAGCTCGACGCCCGCCTGCTCGGCGTCGGGCCGGTCGAGCTGGTGCACGGCGGGACGCAGCACGGCGCTGCCGTCGCCCAGCTCGTCGACGACGCCGTCGCCACCCAGCCACGGCACGGTGCCGGCCGCCCTGGCGAGAAGGTGCCGCTCGAGCGTGCGCGCGTCGGCCACGGGGAGGACCGGCAGGACCGCGTGCTCGTCCTCCGGCGGCAGGCTGGGGATGGCCGCGAGCCGTTCGGCCACCGCCTGCGCGACCGGGGCGGGGTCGCCCTCGACGAAGACCGCGGTGGTGTTCACGCATCCCCGCCCGCCCTCATGGCTGATCGAGGCGACGATCACGTCGAGATGATCGCGCCAGTCGACGTCGGCGGTCAGCAGGATCTTCGAGCGTCCCGGTCCCTGCGGCAGCATCGTGGGATAGCCCGCGTACTTGCGCATGACGTCCTCGCCGCCGTAGGCCATCGCCAGGTCGGCCCCGCGCAGGATCGCGTCGGCGGCGTCGTGGCCGGTCGGCAGGAGCACCACCTGGTCGTCGCGGAAGCCGGCCGCGCGCAGCGCGGAGATCAGCCGGTGCGGGGTGAACGGATCACGCCGGGAGGGCCGCACGGCCAGCCGGTAGCCCAGCGCCAGCGCCTCCAGCCACAGGCCGTGAACTCCCGGGTGGTTGCCGGGCGCGTGCACCGCGAAGACATCTCCCCGCCTGGTCCACACCGCCCGGCCGGTGCGGGTGAGGGGGTCACGCCAGTCGTTGACGGCGGCGGCAGGCCGGGCGCACTGGACGCTGCGGTAGGCCTGGGCCGCGCTGCGGGCGATGGCCGCCCCGGCGGAGCGCACCACCGAGATCGGCATGCCCGAGGCGCGGCTGACCAGGAGCTGGTGCTCGGCGGCCGAGACGCCGTCGACGGTCTCGGTCGCGTGGGCCTCGCCGGCACGGGCGAGGGCGGCCACGCGCTCGTCGACGGGCAGGGTGTCGGCCCTGTGCAGGGCCGCCATGGCCCGCGTGACGAACAGCCTCGGCACCAGGCTCAGCTCGGCCAGCGGGCTGCCAGCGACGTCGGTGATCGTCTGCCGCTCGCGCGCGTGATAGGCGCCGGCCGGGCCGAGCGCGTCGAGCACGAGCAGCTCAGCGGTCGCAGCCATCAGTACACCCCCTCGATCACGGCCTCGTCGTCGAAGCGCCGGACCGGGGTCACCTCGGCGACCGAGTCACCGACCTGGCCGTCGGGTGGCCGGATCCGGGTTGCCATGTCGCGTTCGAGGTTGTTGGGCAGCAGGAACGACCTGCTGACGTGGTTCATCACCACCTGGCCGCGCTCGCCGTATGCGACCGTCTGCCCGGTGTCGGGCCCGACGACGGAGAACGTGATGTACGGCGAGAACGGGTCGAAGATGCAGGGATCCTCGTCGGTGAGGCCCAGCCGTTCGTCCGCCGCGCCGAGCACCATCGTGCTTCCGTAGCCCCCGACGAGCGCCAGCCCGGGAAAGACCTCGGTGCGATACAGGTGCCGGGTGTCGGCGTCCATGTGCGCTCCGCCCCACTGGATCATCTGCACCTTCCGGCGAACCAGCTCGACGAGATCGTCGCGCCGCGCCAGTCGCTCCAGCAGCGGCGGCGTGCACATCAGGACGCCGATGTCCTGGCTCCGCAGCACGAACGCCGCCTGGTCGATCAGATGCTCGGCGTAGGCGTCCGCCTCGTCTGCCCTGCCCGCGGCGATCAGCCTCTTCACCCAGCGCGGATCGAGGTCGATCGTGAACGACAGGCCGCCCAGCGCGGCCGCCTGCCGCCTCATCAGCTCGCCGACCATGTGCGGCCCACTCGGGGCCACGACGAGCCAGTCGCGGTTCCTCGGCACTCCGTGCGCGTCGAGGCGGGCGATGTGCCAGGCGAGCATGCGGTCCCACCACTCACGGAGCATCACGATCCGCTTCGGCGCGCCGGTGGTGCCCCCGCTCTCGAACACTCCGGCGACATCGGGATGTGCGCCGTATCCCCGCGGGATCAGGTCCCGGGCGCGGACGTCGCGCAGCTCGTTGGTGAGGTTCGGGAACAGCCTGAGGTCCTCGAAGCTCCTGACGTCCGCGCGCGGGTCGAACTCCAGCGACCCGGCGCGCTCCAACCAGAAGGGCGAGCCCGTGCTCGGGCCGAAATGCCACTCCATGGCAGCCCGAATGAACCCGTCCGGATCGGGATGAGCGTCGGATGCGACGTCCAGCACCGGCTTCTGGTGTTGCACCATGACAACTCCTCTGTGGCGCGCTCTCGTCCTCCACCGACGCTACGCGCGAGGGTGGGCACCGCCGCCCGGACGTTCGACGGGGCGCATCTGGCCCTTGGCACATGGGGGCAAGCACCACAGGTGCCTGCCACCGCCGGGCGGGAGGACGGTGCGCTGTCAGGCGGCACGCGTTTTGACAGCAGTTGCGATCAGCAGGCAGTCCTCGACAGGTGCTCCTGCGGGACCCTATGCTGGTCGCCCTCGGCGTACCTCTACGTCGAGGTCCGCGACAGGAGGGCGAGCGCCGGCTCGACGACATCCTTGTCTGCTGAATCGGGTGCACCCGGGCACCGATTCTCCGCGGGCCCCGGGCTCGATACGCGATCAGGCGCACGGTGCAGACCTGATAGGCGCATTGGCGACGTTCGACCTCTGTGACGCTTGCGCCGCCACCACCGTCCTGCGTGGCAACGTGTTGGCAACTTCGCGGAAACGTACGGAACGGACATCTCCGAAGGCCAGCGTCAGCACGGTTTCGGGTAACGCCAATGATTCATTTGTCACGTGTCCATAACGGTCTCCGACGGCGAGCAAGTCTTGATACGCACCCGTCGTTGTACGTCCGAGGACTCGAAGCGCACCGACCGACCCTCAACGGGGAGCGCTTCGATGGAGCCGACAGGATATGAGCCTTTGTCCCTGCACGGAGATCGATCTCCGGGTTGACAGAGGCTCGGAGACTTGCATTGCAACGTACGAAGGAGCTCACCGGGGTGCGCTTCGGGAGCGTCACCGCCGCTGCGAGGAATCGGGTGTCCCTCCCTCATTCCGGTGCACCAACACCGCCCGACGAAGCAAACCTCTCCGCGGAAGTCATGATCGAGGCCGCCGCGGACCCCTGCGCACCGGTGCCGGCAGGCGGTGAGGTGCCGCCTGGTCCGTCCTCGGAGAGTCGTCGCGGAGGGGTGACCCTGGAGGTGGTGATTCCCGCCCGCAACGAGGAGCGGCGACTGCCGGAGACCCTGGAGGTCCTCTGCGACTACCTGGCTGGACAGTCCTATACCGCCTCGATCGTCGTCGTTGACAACGGCAGCGTCGATCGTACCCCCGACATCGTGAGCGGCTGGCCGAAGACACCGGTCAACGTCCACCTGGTCGGCTGCTCGACGCCTGGCAAGGGGGCCGCCGTGCGTCGCGGCGTTCTCACCAGCACGGCAGACTTCATCGGGTTCATGGACGCAGACCTGGCGACTCCGGTCGATACGCTGGATCGCGTCATGCCGCTCCTTCGACAGGGCAACCCCATCGTCGTCGGCTCGCGACGCTGCGCCGGTGCAGCGTACGAGGCGGCGCAGCCGCTCACCCGGCGCATCTGCGGGGAGGGCTTTCGCCGGCTTGCACGCTCGGTCGTCGACAACGTCCACGACACTCAGTGCGGTTTCAAGTTCTTTCGCGGCGATGTGGCGCGAACTCTGTTCGCCGCCTGCCAGATCAACGGTTTCGCCTTCGACCTCGAGGTCCTGGCCATCGCGCAACGCAGTGGCTGTCCAGCCATCGAGATTCCCGTGAGGTGGACGGCGCGGGATGGGTCGACACTTCGCCTGGCGACGCACGGCCGGGAGATCGCCAGAGAGCTGGCGAACATCCGCCACACCGTCCGACGCCTGGATCGCTCCAGGCACTCGGAGATGGTCTCTGTGCGCGGAGCGCTGGCGGGATGACCCCCCCCTCCATGGTCACCACGTCACTCAGCGCACTCAAGGGACGACGAATCCTCTTCATGAACTGGCGCTGCCTCGACCACCCTCGAGCGGGTGGCGCGGAGACGTTCGTGTTCGAGGTGGCCCGGCGTTTCGTCCGAGCCGGAGCCGGCGTCACTGTCTTCGCCGCGCGACCCAGGTCGTTGCCTCGGGACAGCACCGTCGACGGCATTCGATTGGTCCGTCGTGGAGAGGAGTTCTCCGTCTACGCTCACGGCGCGATGTACCTGGCGCAGCACAGGGGCGACTTCGACGTGATCGTCGACTGTCAGAACGGCATTCCGTTCTACGCTGCGCTGTTTGCGGGCTCACGGACCAGAGTGGTATGTGTGATTCACCATGTCCATCAGCAGCAGTTCAACCAGCGATTCGGGCGCCCGATGAGCTCGGTCGGCAGATTCCTCGAGGGTCCGGCATCGCGCGCCGTCTACGGCACGAGACCGGTGGCGGTGGTGTCACCGTCGACGCGGCAGATGGTGCGTCGCCAGCTGGGCCTGCGTGGTCCGTTGTTCGTCGTCCCCAACGGCTCGTACCCCACGTCGAGCCACGTCTCGTGCACGGGCCCGCGTGCGCAGGCCCCGACCATCGCGTCCGTGGGGCGGCTCGTACCGCACAAGCGCACCGAGCTCCTCATCGAGGCGGTTCCGAGCCTGCTGGCAGCCTGGCCCGATCTGCGGGTGGAGATCGTCGGCGACGGGCCCGAGCGCGGCCGGCTGGAGGCGCTCATCCGCCGTCTCGCTCTCGAGGAGACCGTGACCCTGCGCGGCTACGTCAGCCGTGACCGGCTCAACGCCGTTCTCCGCTCGGCGTGGATCTCCGTGAACGCCAGTGACGGTGAGGGCTGGGGACTCAGCGTGATCGAGGCGAACGCGCTTGGCCGGCCCGTCGTTGCCCGCCGCGTCCCAGGGCTGCGCGACTCCATCGTCGATGGCGTCACCGGTTGGCTGTACGACGGCCACGGTGACCTTGCCGTCGCCATCGACCGTGGTCTTCGGGTAACGGCACATCAGGACACGGCAGCGGCGCTGGCGGAGCGATGCCGCTCCTGGGCCGCCCAATTCTCATGGGACTCCACCGCCGGCCGCCTGGCCGCGGTCATCGCCGAGGAGTTGCTGGATCATCCAGATCGACGAACGCACCAGGGGCACAGGAGCGACCTCGCCTGCATGGTGGAGTTCGAGGTTCGTGACCCCGAGCACTTCGCCGAGCGAGCAGCACACGTGCTCCGGCCGACGGATATGTGGGTCATCGACGGACTCCGCGTCCGCCTGCTGCTGTACGGATGTGATGAGGGGCAGGCGGCGCACATCGTCGCCCGTCTGGGCGTCACCGACGCCGTCCGCGCCCGGGTGGCCACCGGTCATGACCTGCTCGTCCCGTTCGCCTCCGTTGCCCGGCCGGCGGGAGTGAGCGGATGAATCTGCAGGTGGACCGGCTGCAGCGCTCGGTACGTTCCACCAGCCCTCCGCAGCCTGACCGCGTTCGCCCACCCGAGTCCGTGCCGCCGCGCCTGCGCGTTCTCCACCTTGCCTTCGAGGACCATCGCCGGCCGGGAAGCGGTGGTGGCGCCGCACGCACACACGAGATCAACCGCCGCCTCGCCGTCCGCCATGACGTCACGGTGGTCACTGCGAGGTACCGCGGCTGCGTCGAGCGTGTGGAGGACGGTGTCCGGTACGTGCACATCGGCCTCTCACTCGGATACTTCGGGAGCATCCTGACCTACTTCATGGCCATACCCCTGGCGTTATGGCGCCATCGGAGTGACCTCGTCGTCGAGGATTTCGCCGCTCCCTTCTCGAGTGCCCTGGTCCCTCTGTGGACGCGCCGCCCGGTGATCGGCATGGTCCAGTGGCTCTTTGCACGGGAGAAGTCCCGACAGTACAGGCTTCCGTTCTTCGTGATCGAGGAGATCGGTGTCAGGTTGCAGCGTCGGATGATCGCCGTGTCCGGCGACCTGGCCGACCGACTGCGCAGCATGAACCGGCGCGCTCGGATCGATGTCATCCCCAACGGCGTGGACTCTGAGGCGGGAGAGTGCCGGCGGCCCTCGAAGCGGGAGCACATCCTCTACCTTGGTCGAATCGAGATCGCGCAGAAGGGGCTCGACATGCTGCTGAAAGCGTATGCGACCGTGGCGCCGTTCACGGCCGCGGACCTGCTCATCGCGGGTGACGGCCCGGACAGTGAGGCTCTGCGTGCCCTGAGCGCGGAACTCGGCCTCGGATCGCGGGTCCGCTTCCTCGGGCGAGTGTCGGGGCCCGCCAAGTACGAGCTGCTCTCATCCGCGGCTCTGCTCTGCATGCCGTCACGGTACGAGACCTTCGGAATGGTGGCGCTCGAGGCGCTGGCCTGCGGGACGCCGGTGCTCGCCTTCGACATCCCATGCCTGCGCGAGATCATCCCCACCGACTGTGGCGTCCTGGTGCCCGGCTTCGACGTCGAGGCGCTGGGAGCATCGCTCCGAACGCTGATCGATCAGCAGCGCACCCTGCGGACCATGGGGGACGCCGGCCGGGAGATGGCCCGCCGTTTCGACTGGGATGGCCTCGCTCTCCGTCAGGAGATGGTCTACCTGGAGGCGGTGGGTTCGCCTCCGGTGGATGCCGGCGTCACGCCCGGAGCCCCGGTATGAGGGAGATGGCCGCCACGGTCCCCGACCTGGACCCGCCGACCGGAACACCGGACGAAACCCGCTCGCTGCGGAGGGGAGCCGGCATGCTCAGCCTCTCCGTGATCCTGGTCGGCGCCGCCAACTTCGGATACTCCGTGCTCCTCACCTGGCTCCTGACGGTCTCAGGGTACGCAGTCTTCGCCTCTGCCCAGGCGCTGCTGCTGGTCGCCGCCACCGTGGCTGTCGCATCGGTGCCCTGGGTCCTGTCCCAGGAGATCACCCGTGCTCCGGACGATCCGGCCCGGACCGGGCGGGCGGTCTCCTTCGCGCTCGTCGTCGGCAGCGTCCAGGCGGTGGTGGCCGGCTGGGTGGTGGCCATGATCGCGATGCGTTTCGCCGGCGGCATGCTCCCCCTCGTCACCGGGGTCTCGGCAGTGCTCATCTTCTTTGCCGCGCTTTCTGGCGGATACCTCCAGGGGTATCAGAGATTTGGGACCATCGCGGCTCTGAGGGTCGCCGAGGTGTCCGCCAAGCTCGTTGTCGGCCTGGTCCTCGTGCTCCTGGGGACCGGAGCTGCCGGGGCGCTGGCGGGCTTCGGTGTGGGCGCCTGCGTCGTGGTCCTCCCGGTGGCCGCTCCCATGGCGCGGGTTCTCGTGCTGCGCCTGGAGGTCCTACGCGATCGAAGACTGTGGCGCGACGCCCGGGGACTGCTCGCCATTCAAGCAGGCGTGGCCGTTCTTGCGAGTCTCGACGTCATCGTCGCCGGCATCGGCGCGCGGCCGGCGGCTGCGGTGGCAAGTTACCAGGCGAGTATCGTCCTGAGTCGCATCCCACTCTTCATCTCGTCGGCTGTTTCGATGGCGGTGTTCCCACGCCTCAGCGCTCGGTGGGGATCGACATCGGAGTCGGTCGCCTCCGCGTTGCGGGTGTATGTCACGATGGCAGTGCCGGTCGCCGTCGTGGTGGCCACGACGCCTCCCGACCTGATCAGGATGATCTTCCCGGCACAGTATGGGGGGATCAGCAGCCTGCTCCCTCGCACTGCTGTTGCCGGTGTCCTGATCGCGGCCGTCAATGTCGTGACCACATTCTTCCAGGCCACCGGCCGGTTCCGGGCGTGCACGCTGGTGCTGTGGGCGGGGGTCGTCGCACAACTGGGTGCAGTGCTACTGGGTCTGTACCTGGGAGGCGTGTCCGGACTGGCCACCGGCAGTGCTTGCGGCGCTGCTCTCGTCATCGTGGCGCTCTTTGCGCTCGGCCTCGGCCAGTGGCCCGCCATGACGTCGATCTGGCGCAGCGCTCTGGCAGCCCTGGTGCTTCCGGCGCTGGTTCTGTTTCCGGCCCGTTACAACGTCGTGCTCTGGCTGATTGTCGCAGCCTCGGTGCTTCTGTACGCTGTCCGCGTGTCGTTTCTTCGGCCCGCCGGCGGTGAGGGCGTCAGCGCCCAGGGGACGTCCGCCGTCGCTCTGCGAGGGCTGCGTATCCGTCGGCCGACGGGAGACGAGGCTGCACTGCCAGTCCGATGGTTCCGCCGGCAGATGCAGGCGGGCGTGAGGGCCGATCTCGGGGCGGATGGATCGACGCCGCACCACGTGAGTCTCGAAAAGGTGCTCGACCGCGCGGTCGGCGGGCGAGGGCGACGCCGGATCCTCCTGTACGGGAATTATGGTAACGGCAATATCGGAGACGAGGCCACCCTGGCCGGGATCCTGGAGGCCGCGGGGTCGCGATACGAGGTGACGGTGCTGTCACACCATCCCGAGGAGGTTCGCCGGCTTCATGGAGGCAACGCCGTGGCGACGACCTCATGGGAAGCTCTTGGCGCGTTCCTGCGAGCCGATCTCCTGGCCATGAGCGGAGGAGGTGTGTTCGGGCGTGGCGTCCGCCTGCCGCCTGCGCTGCTTCCGTGGGTCGCGTGCCTGGCCCGGTTGCTGGGCAAGCGGACCGCCTGTGTGTCGATCGGCGCCCACCAGGACGCCCCGCGATGGGTGCTACTGGGCCTGCGGTGCTCCGCTCTGGTCAGCAACGTCGTCTCGGTGCGCGATCCGGAGTCCCTGCTGACGCTGAGACCACGCCTTCCGTGGAGTGCGCGGCGCCCGCTGCTGGTTCGAGATCCGGCGATCGCCCTGCCCCCCTGTCCTGCCCAGCGGGCCCATGAGTTGGTCCGTGCCGCCGGTCTGCCGGAGCGGCAGCGCCCCCTGATCGTCTCCCTGCAGCCGGGACCCGATCGAGCGACGCTCGAGCGGTTGCTCGGGGCCGTGGTGCCCGCGGTCGACTGGTGGTGCGCGCGGCGTGAGGACGACGTGATCCTGGCCGTCCTCTCGGCGCGTGCGGACGATGGTCACGGCGTCGGCCTCACCGACAGGCTCCTTGCCGAGGAGGTGATGGGGAGAGCACGACATCCCGAGCGCATCCACATCATCGGTCCCGACCTGCATCCTCGCGAGATGAAGGCGCTGATGGGGCTGGCGGCCGGGGTCATCGCTGTCCGCCTCCACGCTCAGATCTTCGCATGGTCGATGCAACGGCCCCTTCTCGGCATCTTCTTCGAGGCCAGGGCGGAGACGTTCCTGCGGGAGGTCGGTGCCTGCTCCGCATCGACCACGAGCCTGGAGGCGTCGGCGATCACCGCGTGGATGGCGGGGGTGTGACGGCGCCGGTCCGTGGGCGCCGTGCGGAGCTCGCGCTCTGGGCCCTGGCGTTCGCTGTGATGGCCATGGGCCTCCGCTTCTTCCATATCCACACCGCGTACGACATCCACATCGATGAGATCACCTACCTACGCATCGCCGAGAACATCTCCAGCAATCTACGCCCAGAGCTGTATGGACAGGCGTTCTTCCTGCATCCACCCCTCTTCTTCTATATCGAGGCAGGGTGGCTGCACCTGTTCCCTCCCACCGGCAACATCGTTCAGGACATCCTCGCTGTGCGCAGCCTCAATGTGATCTTTGCGGGTGGAACTGCGGCGCTGCTGTTCTTGACAGGATGGCGCATCGCGGGGACGACCGCCGGCGCCGTTGCCGCCGCCGCGTTCGTCCTGGACCCGTTCATGGTGAAGATCACCAGCTGGAATCTGCTGGAGGCCTCGACCGTCTTCTGGGTGCTCGTCGGGATGGCGGTGATCGTGCTGACTGCGGGCCCCGAGGGGCACCTCAGCCGCCGTGCGGCGATCCTGGCGGGGATCGCATTTGGAGCCGGGCTCCTGACCAAGGAGGAATCCGCGTTCATCTCCCTCGTCCCCTGCCTCGCCTGGATCGCCATCGGCTGCAGAGGGCGGCGGCGGCTGCTCCTGACGCTGGGAGCAGCCGTGCTGATGTACTCGATCTACCCGCTGGTGACCGCGCTGAACGGCGGTCTCGACGGGTACCTCCAGGCCAAGCTGCGCGGCGTGGCGCGGCTGGCGGGGTTCATTCAGGAGAGCGGCTTCCACCAGTCCGGGACACAGTCCTTCCTGGGTGCTGTCCTCGATCGAGCACGCGTCTTCGGCGCCACCTACCTGATCATCGGCCTGGGCGTCCTGGCGACGGTGTTCCTCTGGCGACAGGGTGGTCGAGAGAACCGCCTGGTCGCAGCATGGATGGCGAGCGCCACGCTGCTGCTCAGCTATGCCCTGCTGCACGGCACGCTCGAGGAGCAGATGTTCTACCTCTTGGTCGTTCCGGCGAGCCTCTCCATCGGTGTGGCGGTCCCACAGCTCCTGCGACACTGGTCGACTCGACGGCGCCGTGGTGCGGTGCGAGGGGTGCTTGCCGCCGGTGGGCTGGCCTTCGTCGCCGTCTCAGCGGTGGTCTGGTGCCAGACTCACCTGGCGCCCGACAACGGCTATGAGGCGATGGTCGCCTGGACCGACGCTCATCTACCGCGGGGCACGCCGGTCTCCGTCGCACCTGAGCCTCCGGCCTTTCTCCTCTCGCGGCTGGACACGGGCAAGTGGTTGACGCCCTCCGACCTGGCTCAGCACCACGCCCACTACGTGATCACCAGCACCACCGAGGTGAAGGCCGGTTATGTGGCTGGCGGCACTCAGTTCCTGCTATGGCTTCAAGGCCACGCTCAGGTGGTCTTCTCGTTTTACGGACGTGTTCACGGTACCCTCGTCATTTACAAGGTGGATGGCTTCCAATGAACACAGTCGTATCCGCCGCCCGCGGCGCGCTCGACGGGGCCGTCGACGTCATCTGCCATCGTGGCGCGACCGCTCTGACGGACGTCCTGCCGGTCTGGACCATGCTGGTGCGCGACCATCCGTGTCCGCCGCCGTTCAGCCGGCCAGCCTGGGCGCTGAACTGGTGGTCGGTGTACGGCTCCGGCCGAGAGCCCATCTGTCTGGAGATCATCGTCAGTGGTGAGCCGGTCGCCCTGGCCCTGCTGCAGCTGACGATTGCACCCGTGGCCAGGACGCGCAGACTGGAATTCCTCGGGGGCGGCGCAGCGACGTGGTCACACTGGCTGCTGAATCCCGCGGGCCTCGGTATGCAATATCGCAACGATCTTCTTGTGGCGCCAGGGTACGGGCCGCTGGCGGCACAGGCGGTCGTTGGATGGTTGGCACGTCATTCGGGACTGTGGGACACGGTGCGACTTACGGCCCTGGGTCCGCGGAGCCCTCTACTCGAGGCGTGCTCCAAGGTCGCCTCGGCGTGGAGGCTCCGTATCGAGCAGGATGAGCGGGGTCGCACCGACACATCGCGAGGATTGGATGACTACCTCACCTCGCTGAGCAAGCGGCAGCGCCGCCACCTTCGATATGAACCTCGCGCCTTGGAGCGCGCGGCGGGTGGGCCGTTGGAGCTGATCGAGATCCGCACCCCTGAGACGGCGAGGGCGATGGAGGACTTCATCACTCTTCATGACCGCAGGTGGGCGGCTCAGTGCAAGCCGGGCCTCAATCCTGGGGAAGGTCAGCTCTATCGATCCCTCGCAGCGTGTGACGACGCCGTCTTCGTCGTCTACGAGCTTCGTGCGCGGGGCCGCCTGCTGGCCAGCCAGTTCGGATTCGACGACGGTCGCCGATACCTGCCCTACAATTCCACCTTCGACCCCGGTCTGTCTGCTCAGAGCCCCTCGAATGTCCTCATGCAGATGATCGTCGAGAGGTGCTGCCGGCTCGGCCATGCGGAGGTCGACGTGGCGGGCGTTCGCAGTGGTCCACGGTGGGCAACCGAGTTCGTGCCGCGTCTCCATCTCGAGGCGACGTCGCCTCGGCGGGCATCGCGGGGCCGAGCCGCGATGATCCGGCTTGCAGGACGGGGCGTGCTGGCGAGCCAGCGTAGCCGCGCGGGACATCGTGCCCGGGCGCTGGTCGCCACCACGGTGGCATCGCGGCGCAGGCGCGCCGGCACGGAGGTTCCGCCCACACCGGTGCGGTCATTGCATCCGAGGGAGAGGCTTGTCAGCCGATGAGGACGTGGATACGACGCGGCGACCACCCGACCCGCATCGAGGGGAGCTCGGTGAGCCGTAGACGGCTGTTGATGGTGGTGATGGGCATTCTCATCGTGGTTGCGGCACTGGGGTCGCGGACCTCAGCCGGTCGGTCGCTGGTCTCGTCACTGCCTGGAAAGTTCATGGGCACACCGCCCACGCCCGTCTGGCAGCTGCCCTCGCCGTGGTTCGGGCTGCTGCAGACGTCGGGTGATCACAACGGCGAGGAACGAGGTGCAGGAATCAATGTGGCGACCCTCAGCCTGGCATGGTCACGGTACGAACCCCAACGTGGGCAGTTCGACACGGCCTACATCGCCGCCGAGCGCGCGAGGTTGAACAGCTTTCTGCGCGACGGTTTGCACGTGACCCTCGACGCGGGGTTGCAGTACCCGCCACCGTGGGTCTTCACGTTGGACCCCAATACCCGTTATATCGACCAGTACGGGGACGTCTGGCATGGAAAGGTGTCGGAGGAGGTTCCCGACGCCGTTCACGACCCGAACGTGCGTCAGGCGGAAGCGCAGTATGTCGCGCGGATCGCGGCGGACATGGGCGACCGCTTCTTCGCCATACGGGCGGGAGGACTGCTGGGGTCGGAGCTGCGGTATCCACCGACCAACTACCTGGGTCACAGCAACTGCTACTGGGCCTTCAACCAGTGGGCGCAGCAGCAGTCGTCGGTGCCTGGCTGGCGGCCCGGTGGGGCGGGGACCACCGAGGCGGGCCACTTTCTCGACGAGTATCTCAGCGCCATCACGGCATACCAGAACTGGGTGCTGCGCACCTTCCGGGAGAAGTTCTCAGGGTGGTTGCAGGTGCTCTACCCGTCCTTCGGCCTCCGGCCAGGCGACATCCCCACAGCGGTTGCGTCCAATCTGGACGGCTCCACCGAGGCGGCATCCCATGGGACGCTCTCCATGGGATTGGACTGGGAGCGCCAGGTCGCCACCATCCCGGTCGGCCGGGTCATCGTCTACACCACGTGGCTCGACATGCAGGACACGGGAGAAGGACCGACCCGTTGGAGCCCTGTCCGCTACCTTCTCTCCCTGGCACAGCCTCGCGGACTATCGGTCGCGGGTGAGAACACGGGCGACAACAGTGCCGCCGATGTTGCTCGCGTTGTCGCATTGGTGCGCAGTCTGCACCTGGACGGAATGATGTGGATGAATGAGACGCAACTCTCTCAGCCGGGTGATGCCACTCTTGCCGACTATGCCGCGGCGATCTCAGGGCACGCGGGTGGACGCTGAATGGCGGGGAACGCCGCAGGCGGTCGGGCCCGTCCCGTGCCCGGCGTCACGGCGACCGACGGATGAGGAGGTCGCACGGACGTCTGTGATAACCGGTGGCGACCGTGGCACCGAGCGGCGGCCTGCCTGCGCTCCCATGAAGGTCTTTCTCCTGACCACGCAGGCGGTTGCCCCGCCCTGGAACGGTTGCGACAAGAACCTGGCGCGGACCCT
Source organism: Chloroflexota bacterium (assembly GCA_028287625.1). Lineage (GTDB taxonomy): Bacteria > Chloroflexota > Dormibacteria > Aeolococcales > Aeolococcaceae > CF-96. The sequence goes on from JAQBPH010000103.1 coordinate 17,004, forward strand.
TCTCGCCGGCGACGCGGGCGTCGAGTACTCGTTCGTCGGCGACCGCTCGGAACTGGCGTGTCCACTCGCACCGTACCAGCCGACGACGCCTGCTCGCCGTGGCCACTGGCCGTCGAAAGGTGAGAAGGCACGGCTCTTCGCGCGGTTGCTGGTCCATCCACCACGAGTCGATCTGGTCCATGCCATCGTCACCTTCCGTCGCGGAGCGGTCAGCCCCTGGGCGGCCTCCCTGCTCCCGCTCCTCCAGCGCAATCCGCTTGTCATCACCTGCCCCAGTGGGAGCTTCCTGCCCAGGAGGCTGTTGCAGCGGGCTCGGATCGTGGTCGCGCTCTCGAGGCGGACGGAGCAGACGCTTCGCGGGCTGGGAGTGCCCGCGGTTCGCCACATTCCCCCCGGGGTCGACCTCGTGCGCTTCTCACCAGCCCCGAGAGAGGTCGGCCTGCGCATGCTCAGGATCGACGAGGGCCCGCTGGTCCTCTTCGCTGGTCATCTCGACCACGGCGGCGGCCTCGAAGCTGCGATCGAGGTGGTCGCGCGGCTACGCCGGCGGGTACCGGCGGTCCGTCTGCTCTGCGCAACCCGAACGCGGCCACACCAGGACGCGACAGCCCTCCGTGCCGGGCTTCATCGGCTGGCGGGCTCCCTGGGACTGCATGACGCGCTCGTCGAGCTCGGTCCGTCCGCCGACATGCGGGCCGCGCTCCTCGCGTGCTCGGCGGTGGTCTTCCAGCCGGACGTCATGGGCATGAAGGCGGACTACCCGCTGACGCTGCTCGAGGCACTCGCCTGCGGCCGCCCCGTCGTCGTGAGCGGCACCTCGCCGTTGCCTGAGCTGGCGGATGGGGGCCCTGCGGTGACCATCGCCGATGCGGGTGACAGCGCGACGGTCGATCATCTCGAGCGCCTGATCGTGGACTCCGAGTTCGCGGCCGTGAGCTCGTCCGCCGCGCGGTCGCTGGCCGAACGCCGCTTCGGCGCCGAGGCGATGGTGGCCGCCTACGGCGACCTGTACAGCGCCCTGCAGTAGCCGGTCGGGCGTCTGGCGCCGGCAGGCACACGACACTCCTCGAGCGACGCCCACGCCTCCGGCCGTCAGTCCCCGAGATGCCAGACCGCCACCCCGCCACCCCCGGCGACGCGGTGGTAGCCGCGCCCGGGGAGCGACGCCACCGCGGCGTCGTACCCCGCGGCGCGGCTCTGCAGGGTCACCTGCGCTGCCTGGTCCACCGCCACCCAGGCGACCCCGACGCCGGCGGGCAGCTCGAAGACCACGGGCCGCTCGGCGAGGTGGGTCAGCAGCGAGCCGGTGGCGGCCACCGGCGCCCCCGCCGGGATGCGCTCGAGCACCGCGGCGGCGGCGGCGGCGCGGCCCGCCCCGCCGAGCTCGAGGCGGTCGGGCCCGGGACCCCAGGGCAGCGGGGCGGCCAGCACCCAGGTGGTGGCGGCGCCGCCGAGCAGCAGCACGGGGGCGGCGGCGCCGAGCCGGCGGCCGATCGGGCTGCGCCAGCCGGCGAGCGCGGCGGCGATCAGCAGCGGCACCGCGGGCAGCCCGTAGTGGAGGCGCAGACCCGACTGGAACGGGTCCGCGGACAGCAGGGGGAGCAGCAGCGGCAGCAGGCAGGCGGCGAGCGCGGCGGGACGCAGGAGCGGCAGCAGGCCGGCGCCGGCGAGGGCGAGCAGCAGCGCGGGGGCGGCGGGCGCCGAGAGCAGGTGGCCGAGCCAGCTCTGGGGGGAGGTGACCAGGTGGGTCACCACCGCACCCGGGGTGGCGCCGAGGTAGCGGTAGCGGTCGATGAGGTCGCCGGCCGCACCGCCGCGCAGCCGGGGCATGAGCACCAGGGTGACCAGCGCCCCCGCCGCCAGGCCGCCACCGGCGAGCACCAGCCCGGCACGGCGGCGGTGCACCGCCAGCGCGAGCACGCCGACGCCGATGGTCACCAGGGCGCCGTCCTCCTTGCACAGCAGCGGGACGGAGCCGGCGAGGAGCAGCAGCGGGGTGCTGCCCCGCGCCGCGCCGAGCAGGGCGAGGAACACGAAGGGCACCGCCAGCGCCTCGGTGTGGAAGTCGAAGCCCGCCGCCCGCGCCAGCCCCACCTGGAGGAGGTAGGCGAGGACGGCGACCAGCGCAGCTCTCCGGGTGGTCAGCCACTCGCGGGCGAGCGCCCACAGCGGCACCACCGCCAGGCCGAGGGCGAGCGACTGCGCGCCGAGCAGCCAGAGCGGGCTCGCGTGCAGCCGGTAGAGCGGCACGACGAGCAGCAGGGCGGGCTCGAAGTGCTGGCCCAGGAAGCCGTAGTCGACGAAGCTGGAGCGCAGCCCGTGCCCCGCCGACGCGTTCCACACCACCTGGTCGAAGAACGCGAGGTCGTAGGCGGCGCTGTGGAAGGTGGCCCAGCGCAGCGTCCCCACCGCGAGGAGCGCCGCCGCCGCCACCCCGCCGATGAGCCAGGGGGT
>JAQBPH010000336.1:0-3153 GCA_028287625.1 Chloroflexota bacterium
TGTCGAGGGCGGGGTCGCCGTGGCTGAGGTCGGCGCCGAAGATCGTGATCATGTGGGTGGCGTTCCAGTGGTTCCACCCCGGCATCGTCCGGGTCATGGTCTGCACCATCACCGGCGCCCCGTGGCCGAAGAGGGCGACCGCCTGCGGGTCGCCCAGGTCGGCGCGGAGCGCGGCGAGCACGGTGTCGAGGTCGGTGGCATGGACGCCGCGGTAGCGGTCGCGGCCCAGCAGCGGCCGCACCGTGGGCGCGAGCAGCGTGTTGATCGCCGTCACCGCCTGGGCGCCGGTCTCTCCCGAGCGCGGATCGAGGCCGGCTGCGCGGGCGACCGTCTCGACGTCGGGGACCCGGTCCTCCCATGCCGAGAGCAGCACCTCGGTGGCGCCGGCCCCGCAGTAGTTGCGGTGGGCGTGGTCGTTGGGCTCGTGGAAGGGCCGGACGGCGACGGTGGCGACGTCCGGAGGCGGCTGCGCCGACGGCGTCGCCGGGTCGGGCACCAGGCCGGAGGTGCCGGGCAGGCCCACGCCCCCGCCCGAGGCCGCGCTGGCCGCCGGGGGCGAGCCGCATCCGGGCAGGCCGAGCAGGGGCACGAGCAGGAGGCCTGCGCAGAGCCCTCCGCGGAGAACATTTGACAGCCTGCGTATCATGCCCGCATGCCGCGCGCGATGTGGAGAGGCACCATCAGCTTCGGCATGGTGGCGATTCCCGTGCGGCTCCACGTGGCGACCGAGGAGCGATCGTCGGTCTCCTTCCATCTCCTCTGCAAGAAGGACGGCAGCCGCCTCCGCAACCTGCGCTGGTGTCCCACGGAGAACCGGGAGGTGCCCTGGGACGAGGTCGTCCGAGGATACGAGATCGGCAGGGACGAGTACGTCGCGCTCACCCCCGAGGACCTCGAGCGCCTGCCCCTGCCCTCGGCGCGCACCATCGAGATCCACCAGTTCTGCGAGCGCGACGAGGTCCCCGACCTCTACCTCGACCGTGCGTACTACATCGAGCCGGAGGAGGCGGGGCGCAAACCGTACGCGCTGCTGCGCACCGCGCTGGAGCGCAGCGGCCGGGTCGCCGTCGGCAAGGTGGCGCTTCGCGAGCGTGAGCACCTGGCCCGGATCAGCTGGCTCGACGGCGCCCTGGTGCTCGAGACCCTGCACTGGCCCGAGGAGATCCGCGACACGAAGGAGCTGAAGCTCCCCGAGAAGGTGAGCGTGGGCAAGGCGGAGATCGACATGGCGCTGATGCTGGTCGAGAGCCTGAGCCGTCCCTTCACCCCGAGCGACTACCACGACGAGTACCGGGAGGCGCTGCTCGCCCTGGTCGCCGAGAAGCAGGGCGGGGGGACGGTGGAGCGGCCCGCGCCCGCCGAGCCGGCGAAGGTGGTGGACCTGATGGAGGCGCTCAAGGCGTCGGTGGAGGCGGCCCGCAGGGGCGGCGGCGACGGGCACCGCCAAGCCGCGCCCTCCCGGACGCGCACGAGCAGCAGCCGGGGCGGCGGCCGGAAGAAGGCCGGCTGAGGGCGCGCCGCCGCGCTGGCGGCAGGCGCCCGGCGACGGTGATGATGGGTCGATGGCGCACGCCTACGACCTGGTCATCGTCGGCATGGGGTCGGGCGGCATGGTCGCCGCCGAGTTCACTGCGACCCTCGACGTGCGCTTCGCCGCGGTCGAGCGCGGCCGCCTCGGCGGTGACTGCCTGTGGACCGGCTGCGTCCCCAGCAAGGCGCTGATCGCCTCGGCGAAGGTGGCGCACCACATGCGCACCGCGGATCGCTATGGCATCACCGCGGTCGAGCCCGAGGTCGACACCACCAGGGTCTGGCGGCGCATCCGCGCCGTCCAGGACGAGATCGCGGCGACCGACGACAGTCCGGCGCGCTTCACCGACCTCGGGCTCGAGCTGGTGGCCGGGGACGCCCGGGTGACCGGTCCGCACACCGTGGAGGCGGGCGGCCGGATGCTCGACACCCGCTACATCCTGCTCTGCACCGGCAGCCGGCCGGCGACGCCGCCGGTCGAGGGGCTGGCCGAGGCCGGGTTCCTCACCAGCGAGAGCCTCTTCGAGCTCGAGCGGGCCCCCGAGAGCCTGGTGGTGATCGGGGGCGGCCCCATCTCCATCGAGATGGCGCAGGCCTTCCGCCGCCTCGGCGTGCCCGTCACGGTGCTCCAGCGCGGGCCGGGGATCCTGCCCCGCGACGAGCCGGAGCTGGTCGCCGTGCTCACCCGGGTGCTGCGCGAGGAGGGCGTGGACCTGCACGTCGACGTGGAGGTGCAGCGGGTCACCGTCGAGAACGGTCGCAAGGTGGTGCACGGCAGGGTCGCGGGGACGCCGGCGCGCTGGGCGGCCGCGGAGATCCTGGTGGGGGCCGGCCGCTGTCCGAACGTCGAGGGGCTGGGGCTCGACGAGGTGGGCGTGGCCGTGGGCCCGCGGGGCATCACCGTCGACCATCGCATGCGCACGACGGTGCCCTCGATCTACGCCGCCGGCGATCTCGCCGGCCGGTTCCTCTTCACCCACGCCGCCGGCTACGAGGCAGTTCGTGCCGTCCGTGACATGTTCTTCCCGGGCAGGGGGACGGCGTGCGCGCTGATCCCCTGGTGCACCTTCACCGACCCGGAGCTGGCCCACGCGGGGATGACCGTCGCCGAGGCGCGTGCCGCCCACGGCGAGGACGAGGTGGAGGTCTTCCGCCACGACCTGATCCACTCCGACCGGGCGCGGGCCGACGGCGCCACCGAGGGCGCGATCGTGATCGTCACCGCCCGGGGCCGCGTGGTCGGCGCCCACATCCTCGCCCCCGCCGCGGGCGAGATGATCGCCGAGCTGGCGCTGGCGATCACCCGGAGGCTGAAGCTGAGCCAGATCGCCAGCTCGATCCACGTCTATCCCACCCTCTCCGTCGGCATCAGCCAGCTCGCCGCCGAGGCGGCGTTCGAGTCGGCGCAGCGCTTCCACTGGCTGGTGAGGCGGCAGCGCCGGCCGTAGCCGCCCCACTGCGCTGTGGTCAGCTCTGGATGAGGGTCCCGAAGCGCTCGCTGAAGTCGCGGGCGGCAGGGAGGGGGTCACCCTCCATCCTGCGGTGGACATCCCCCAACCGCTCCCGGATGCGCCGCCACTCCATCCCCGCCGCGAGCACCAGGGCGTCGCTCGCATGGCGGAT
>JAQBPH010000384.1:0-2626 GCA_028287625.1 Chloroflexota bacterium
CGAAGGCGAGCTCGCCGAGCACCTTGGCGTTGTCGGGGCTGCCCTTGACGTAGAAGCGGCCCTGGTCGAAGACCACGTCCTCCTCGGCCGCCTCGAAGATGTGGGCGGCGAGCCGCCTCGCCTTCTCGACCACCTTCTGGCACGACTTGAGGATGGAGATGCCGCCCACGGCGAGGCTGCGAGAGCCGTAGGTGCCATATCCGAACGGGGTCTCGCCGGTGTCGCCGTGCCTGATGTCGATCATCCCGTAGGGCACGCCCAGCGCGTCCGCGACGATCTGTGCGAAGGTGGTCTCGTGCCCCTGCCCGTGGCTGTGGGTGCCGGTGCTCACCGTCACCGAGCCGGTGGGATGCACCCGCACCGCGGACGACTCGACCAGGGCCACGCCCGCTGCCGGCGCGGTCGCCGAGCTGGGACCGAGGCCGCAGATCTCCACCCAGGTGGACAGCCCGATGCCGAGGTAGCGTCCCTGCTCGCGCAGCTCCGCCTGGCGCTTCCGCAGATCGTCGTAGCCGACCATCTCGAGGGCGCGGTCGAGGGTCTTCTCGTAGTTCCCGGAGTCGTAGACGAGGCCGAAGTTGTTGGGATGGGGGAAGGCGTCGGCCTTGATGAAGTTCCTCCGCCGCACCTCCACCGGGTCCATGCCCAGCTCGCTCGCGACCAGGTCGACGATGCGCTCCACGAGGTGGGTGGCCTCGGGCCGGCCGGCACCACGGTACGGATCGGTGGACATCCGGTTGGTGAGGATGCCGAGGCTGCGCCCATGCACCGCCTTGAAGGTGTAGCAGCCGCCGCCGAGCAGGATGGCCACGGTCTGGAAGGAGCCGAAGACGCCGACGTAGGCGCCGGCGTCGAGCAGCTGGGTGATGCGCAGCCCGAGCAGGGTACCGTCGCGCTTGGCGCCGACCTCGAGGTCGAAGATCTGGCCGCGGCCGTGGGTGGTCGCCTGCAGGCCCTCGCTGCGCCCCTCGATCCACTTCACCGGCCGGCCGACCAGCTTCGAGGCGGCGCAGGACAGGTACTCCTCCGGGTAGGGCCGCAGCTTGGCGCCGAAGCCGCCGCCGACGTCGTTGGAGACCACCCGCATCTGCGCCTCGGTGAGGCCCAGGGTGCCGCTGATGAAGAGGCGCACGAAGTGGGGGACCTGCGTCGACGTCCACAGCGTCAGCCTGCTGCTGAAGGGCACCCACTCGGCGATGCAGCCGCGGCCCTCCATGGCCAGGGGGAAGAGCCGCTGCTGGGTGATGCGCAGCGACAGCGTGACCTCCGCCTCCGCCATCGCCGCCTCGATGTCGCCGCCGGGGAAGATCGCCTCCCAGGCGATGTTGTCGGGCGCCCCGGTGTGCGCGGTGGGGCTGCCCGGCTCGATCGCCTTCTCCAGGTCGATCACCGCCGGGAGCGGGTCGTAGTCGACGCTCACCAGCTGGGCGGCGTCGTCGGCGAGGTAGCGGTCGTCGGCGAGCACCACGGCGACGGGCTCACCCTGGTACACGGCCTCGCCGTCGGCGATCGGGTACTGGTTGGGCACCTGCCTCTTGTCGGGCACGAAGGCGGGCACCGCGGGGATGCCGCCGGTGAGCACGGCCTGGAAGTCCTTCGCCGTGTACACCGCGTGCACTCCCGGCGAGGCCGCCGCCCCGGCGGTGTCGATGGAGACGATGCGCGCGTGTGGATGGGGGCTGCGCACCACCGACATGTGCAGCATGCCGGGCAGCTTCATGTCGTCGATGTAGTTGCCGTGGCCGGTGATGAGCCGCGGGTCCTCGCGCCGCTGGATGTGCGCGCCGATCATCTGGGTGATCGCCATCGCCTAGCTCCCCACGGCCGCGGGCTCGGGCTCGGCCGGCGCCGGCTGGGCCGCCGCCATGGTCTCGGCCGCCGCCCGCACCGCCTTGAGGATGTTCTCGTACCCGGTGCAGCGGCAGATGTTGCCCTCGAGCCCCCTGCGGATGTCGTCGTCGCTGGGCGAGGGGTTCTGCTCGAGCAGGTGGACCGCGGCCATGATGAAGCCGGGGGTGCAGTATCCGCACTGCAGACCGTGCTCGTCCCAGAACGCCTGCTGCACCGGATGCAGCTGGGCGCCGCTCGCCAGTCCCTCGATGGTGCTGATCGAGCGGCCCCCGGCCTGGACCGCGAAGACGCTGCAGGACTTGACCGCCCTGCCGTCGACGAGCACGGTGCAGGCGCCGCACTGGCTGGTGTCGCAGCCGACGTGCGTCCCGGTCAGACCGACCACCTCGCGGAGGTAGTGCACCAGGAGGAGACGCGGCTCCACCGCGTCCTCGCGCCGGACGCCGTTGACCGTCACCGCGATACTGTGTCTCATCAGCCTCCTCCCCGAAACCCCACACCGGGCCCCTGCGTGATTGAAAAGGTCACACTGTGACCTCTGAGCGCGGAGCGTGCGCAGCGCCCCCACAGACGCCGCAGCCGTCCCATGCTACTCACCGGCGCGGGGCACGGTAAACGGCGGTGAACATCGGGCTTGCATGATTCCCGATATGAGACACCCACGCACCACGGAGCTCGCCACGCTCACCTGGCAGCAGGCGCGCTCGTGGGCGTCACGCGCTCCGCTGCTCGCGGTGCCGCTGGGCTCGACCGAGCAGCACGGCCCCCACCTTCC
>JAQBPH010000385.1:0-3740 GCA_028287625.1 Chloroflexota bacterium
GACACCTCCTCCGGAGAGAACCCGGGCACCGAGGCCTCGACGACCACGGCGTCCTCGGTGCGGTAGACGTCGACCGGGGCGAAGGCGAGCCCCGCGTCCGGGCCGTAGCGGGCCGCCTGCCGGGGAGCGTCCGCACCCTGGAAGACCTCGTGGAAGAGCCGGTCCATCTCGGTGTGCAGGCTCATGAGGTCGGCGGTTGGATTCCATCGGATCAGCGCCATCGTCGACACCTCCTCGACCGTGTGAGAGCGCGGCTGCGGGCCGCCACCATTTCGGTACCACGCCTCCGGCCCTGGCCAAACCTGGCCGGATGCCGGGGGGCCGGCAGCGCCCGCCCAGGTGGTGCGGTGGGTCCGTGAGCCTGGCGGCAGGTCCGACTCTGAATTCGACGTGACGCTTCGGGAGTGCATCCCGCCACACTTCATCAGCATGAACCCGCTGCGCACCAAGCCCATCGAGCAGTGCATCCGCGACACCGAGGAGCCCGTGCACCGGCTCGACCGCCGGCTCGGCCCCGGCGACCTGGTCACCTTCGGCGTCGGGGTGGTCATCGGCACCGGGATCTTCGTGCTCACCGGCAAGGCCGCCGGGGTACAGGCGGGTCCGGCCGTCGCCCTGTCCTTCGTCATCTCCGGCTTCGTCTGCGCGCTCGCCGGGCTGTGCTACGCGGAGTTCGCCAGCACCGTGCCGGTGGCGGGATCGGCATACACCTTCTCCTACGCGACCCTGGGCGAGGTGGTCGCCTGGATCATCGGCTGGGACCTGATCCTCGAGCTGGCCCTGGGGGCCTCGACCGTCGCGGTCGGCTGGTCGAACTACTTCACCGACCTGGCCCGGTCGGCGGGCATGACCATCCCCGGCTGGCTGGGCGGTGAGCACCACAACCTGCTCGCGGGCGCCATCGTGCTGCTGCTCACCGCGGTGATCTGCTTCGGGATCAGGCTCTCCTCGCAGGTGAACATGGTGATCGTCGCCATCAAGGTGAGCATCGTCCTCTTCGTCATCGTCGCCGGGCTCTTCTACGTCCACGCCGCCAACTGGTCGCCCTTCATCCCGCCGTCGGGGACCCGCGGCGCCGCGGGCGCCGTCAGCTCCCCCTCGCTGCTCCAGGACCTCGGCCTCGCGCCCGGCAGCTTCGGCGTCAGCGGCATCTTCACCGGCGCCGCGCTGGTCTTCTTCGCCTTCATCGGCTACGACGTCGTCGCCACCGCCGCGGAGGAGACGCGGAACCCGCAGCGAGACGTCCCCATCGGGATCCTCGGCTCGCTGGCGATCTGCACGGTGCTCTACGTGGCGGTGTCGCTGGTGGTCACCGGGATGGTGCGCTTCGACCACCTGAGCATCACCGCGCCGCTCGCGGAGGCCTTCCGCAGCGTGGGACAGCCCGCCTTCGCGGTCATCATCTCCGCGGGGGCGCTCGCCGGCCTCACCTCGGTGATGATGATCCTGCTGCTGGGCCAGAGCCGCATCTTCTTCGCGATGAGCCGCGACGGACTGCTGCCCGGCGTCTTCGCCACCGTGCACCGGCGCACCCGGGTGCCGGTGCGCACCACGGTGGTCACCGGGGTGGTGGTGGCCGCCATCGCCACCACGGTGCCGCTCGCCGAGCTCGCCGAGCTGGTGAACATCGGCACCCTCTTCGCCTTCGTGCTCGTCGCCATCGGGGTGGTGGTCCTGCGGCGCACCCGGCCCGACCTGCCCCGCGCCTTCCGCGCCCCGTTCGTGCCCGTGCTCCCCGCCGTGTCGGTGCTCGCCTCCGTGTACCTGATGCTGAACCTCCCGGCGCTCACCTGGGTGCGCTTCGCCATCTGGATGGCGGTGGGGCTGATCGTCTACTTCGCGTACGGCGCCCGGCACAGCCGGCAGGGCCGCCGCGGCCCGGGCGAGCCGGCGGGGACCGAGCTCAGGCGGCGGAGGATGGCGGAATCGCCGGCGGGCCTGCGCTCGACATCACCCGCGCCACCCGGTCCGGCCGGCTGACCCGGTTGTCAGGTCACCCCGGACAGGACTGATCCTGGTCCTCGTCGCAGGGGGGGCCGGGCTCGTCCGAGAGCGGCCGGCCCACCGCCTCGAAGATCTCCCGCAGCTGGGCCACCTGCTCACGGCTGAGCCGGTCGAAGAGGTGGCTGCGGATACCCTCGACGTGCCCCGCGGCCGCCGCCTCCAGCACCCGGAAGCCCTCGTCCGTGAGCACCGCGACCGCGCCCCGCCGGTCGGTGGGACAGGCCTCGCGACGCACCCAGCCGAGCTCCTCGAGCCGGGCGACGGCGTGGGAGAGACGGCTGGGGGAGGACTCCGCGCGGCGCGCCAGCTCGCTCATCCGCATCGCCCGCCCCGGCGACTCGGAGAGACCGACCAGCACCTCGTAGTAGGCGACGGGCATGCCCGCGCTCGCCTGGAGCTCACGGTCCAGGCGGTTCATGAGCAGCCGGCCGCCGAAGAGGAATGCGCGCCACGCCTGCTGCTCCTCGTCGTCGAGCCACCGGGGGGAGTCCATGCGGCGATCGTAGCACCGAAATGTTTGAGCGCTCAAAATCTGTGCTATGGTGTCGTCATGAAGCTTGAGCACTCAACCACCAAGCTCTCAACAAAAAGGGAGACTCCCCGATGAGCACCGCCTCCACCCCCACCACCAGCGGCCTCAGCGGCCTCACCGCCGGCACCTGGACGATCGACCCGATCCACTCCGAGGTCGCCTTCTCGGTCCGACACATGATGGTCGGCAAGGTGCGCGGCCGGTTCAACAGCTTCAGCGGCGAGATCGTTGCCACCGAGGACGGCTCGGCCACAGTGAACGTCAGCGTCGATGTCGCCTCGGTCGACACCCAGAACGCGCAGCGCGACGAGCACCTGCGCGCCGCCGACTTCTTCGAGACCGCCACCCACCCGCAGGCGACCTTCCGCTCCACCGGGCTGCGCGCCCACGGCGGGAAGAGCTACGTCGACGGCGAGCTGACCCTCCACGGCGTGACCCGGCCGGTCACCCTCGAGCTCGAGCAGGGCGGTGTCACCAAGGACCCCTACGGCAACATGCGAGCCGGCTTCTCCGCCACCCTCGAGATCGCCCGCAACGACTACGGCATCACCATCCAGATGCCCCTGGACGGTGGCGGCGTGGTCCTCGGTGAGAAGGTGCGCCTCGCGATCGAGGTCGAGGCCATCCTCCAGGCGGCCTGAGCCCGATACTCAGGTTGTCGAGGCCGCGCCCGGGCCACCGGGCGCGGCCCCGCCGGACACGGAGGCAGGCCATGAAGGTGCACGAGCTGGGACACGTCGTCCTCTACGTCCGCGACGCCGGACGCTCGGCGGAGTTCTACCGCGACGTCCTCGGCTGGCGGCAGGTGATGCCCCCGGCGCCCGCGCCGGTCGAGGGCTTCGTGATGTTCTCCAGCGGACGCACCCACCACGAGCTGCTGCTCATCGAGGTCGGCGACCAGGCCGCCCCGGTCCCGCAGGGCCGGCGGCTGGGGATGTACCACTTCGGCCTCAAGGTGGGCGACACCGACGACGAGCTGCGCGAGGCCCGCGAGCGGGTGCTCGCCTCCGGCACCCGGCTGCTCGGCGCCTCCGACCACGGGATGACCCACAGCCTCTACGTCGCCGACCCCGACGGCAACGAGATCGAGCTCTACATCGACGTGCCCGGGGTGCGCTGGGACGACCCGGCGGTGCTCGCCGCGCCGATCCGGCCGCTGCTCCTGTAGCGGCCGGATCGGCGTCACCGGCGTCAGACGATGGCG
>JAQBPH010000415.1:0-4262 GCA_028287625.1 Chloroflexota bacterium
GATCTCCAGCGACGCCACGCGTCCCGGCCGCCTGCTCGCCCGGCGGGCCATGGTCAGTGCTCCGCTGCCGGCTGATGGATGGCGCATTGTATGCCCCCGACATCGATGACGTCCGACACGACTGCCAGCCCGCCCGCTCGATCGTTGCATCACGCCCTCGGCCTGACGCTTCTGTGAAGATGCTGCGCATGGACGCAGCGGGGAGCCCGGCGGTCGCGGTGATGTTCGACGTCGACGGCACCCTCGTGGACAGTGAGCGCGACGGCCACCGGGTCGCCTTCAACAGCGCCTTCGAGGAGCTCGGCCTCGAGGACCGCTGGAGCGTGGAGGAGTACGGTGAGCTGCTCAGCACCACCGGTGGCCAGAGCCGGCTGCGCCGCTACTTCTCGGGGCGCGGCATGCCCGCCGCCGAGCAGGACGCCCTGGTTCCGCGGCTCCACGCGCGCAAGACCGAGCTGTTCGTCGAGCTGGTGCTCGGGGGAGCGGTCCCGGCACGGCCCGGGGCGCAGCGGCTGCTCGACGACCTGGAGGCGGCGGGCGCGCGGCTCGCGGTGGCCACCACCGGGACCGCCGCCTGGGTGCGCCCGCTGCTCGACCGCCACTTCGGCCTCGACCGCTTCGAGACCGTGGTCACCGGCGACGAGGTGGCGGCGACCAAGCCCGACCCCGAGGTCTACCGGCTGGCGATGTCGCGGCTGGGCGTGGGCACCAGCGGCGCCGTGGCGGTGGAGGACTCGGTGATGGGACTGGCCGCCGCCCGGGCCGCCGGGGTGCGCTGCGCGGTGGTGGTCAATGACTACACGCGCAACCACGACCTCTCCGGCGCCGACCTCGTGGTGGACGGTTACGCCCAGCCCGGCGTGGTCGCGACCGTCCTCAGCGATCCCCACCGGCTGCGCCCGGTCGACGGGCTCGACACGCGGGTGCTGCTCTCCCTCGCCGGCATGTAGCCCGTGCGGCTCGGGGTCAGGGCCCCAGGTGGGTCACCTCGACGCCGTGGCCGGCCAGCCGCTCGGCGATGATCGACCGGTGGCAGGCGCGCGCGTCGGCCTCCACGCACAGCAGCGCCGTGGCCGTGTCGGTGGGCAGGGCGTCGACCAGCGGGCCGAGGTCGACCTGGTCGAGGATCTCGCGCGTGTAGCGCTCGCGGTACTCGGGCGCGAGCTCGACCCGCGAGCGCTTGCCCACCCCCCGCCGCGCGTCCTCGCGGTACTGGAGGTGGCGCAGCTCGGTGGTCGGCGCCAGCTCCCGCCGGTGGCGGTACTCGATGCCCGCGGCGGCGAGCGCCGACTGCAGCCGCTGGGCATTGGCCCAGGCGTACTCGCGGCCGCGCACGCCGCGGCGCTGGCGGACGTCGATCAGCGTGCCCACCCCTGCCTCGCGCAGGGTCTCGAGGAAGTGGTCGACGTCGAAGCCGTAGACGCCGACGGTGGCCACGCGGGGACCCCCGCGGGGGCAAGGCTGTCCGGTCATGCGGCCAGGATGGCCGCGACGACCTGGTCGGAAACATCCTCCAGGAGACCGCGGGGCCACGGTCGGCCGCTGATCGGTGAGCAGGAAGAGGTCGGCGACGGTGGGGTACGAGGTGCCGTCCACCTGGAGCTGGCGCCCTGGCGCGCCGCGTTGACCTCGTACCTCGGCCGCCGTGAAGTGGCGTATTGGCGGGAGCGGGAGACCTATGCGTCCCGGAGCTGGCGGGCCAGTCGGGAGAGCTCTCGAACGTGGTCCAGGACCTGCTGCCGCTCCGGCAGAGTGGCCGGAAGCTGGCCCTCGGCGGCGGACACCAACTCGTCCTTGAGCTTCCTCACGGCCGTGCGGCGCGCCTCCGGGGGGAGCGCCGTCATGTCGACCCATCCGAGGTTCTCGTCGATGACCTCCTGCAGGTTGGCCGAGACGCCGGGGTCGCCCACCTGCTGAGCGATGAACCGCAGGGTCCAGTCGAACAGCCAGCCCGCGGCTGACCAGCGGATGTCGGGCGAAAGGGCGATGGTTCCGGCCATCACATTCCTACCAGGAACACTCGTGGCCCGAGATCCAGGATGAACTGCTGGATCAGGTGCACCTGCGCCGGGGTGAACCTGGAAACATCGATCGGGACGCGGTCCGCCTTTGCAGGATGATCGAGGATCCTTTCCTGCAGGTGCGGCCACTCCCGGTCGAAGTATCTGCCGTCGAAGTTGCCAACGGAATCATAGGTCTTCCCGTTGGCATCTACCCAGTCCACAGCAGGGTTCGTGGAACGCGTGAGCGTCACGCCGAGCTCACTCTCGACCCGCAGGGCGGTCTCCATCTCGCTCTTGCGGAATCCGCCGATCGCCGGGTCTTCGCCGAGTAGGCGCAGCCGGTCAGCCTCTGACGCATCCGCAGCGGCACCGCTGGCGGGCCGCTCCGGCTCTGGGGCGCTCCGGCTGCTGGCCGCCGCTCGGTCCGGTCGTCTGCGCGCCGTCCGGCATCGCCGGGAATGCTGTCGGGTCTCCGCCGCTGTGACGACAGGTTTGGCGTCCCGGGTGCCGGCCACCATCCTGACACCGTCGGCAGGGGAAGGCGGCGTCTCGTCCTACGCGGCCGCGACAGCGACGATCACGGGATGCCCACAGGGGTGTGAGCAGCCGTGGGGCTCCGCGGCAGTCCCAGCACCCGCATCAGGACCGCGTCGCGGACCGGCGCGGGCATGCGGCGGAGGGTCGCCTGCAGGCGGGCGTCGGTGCCGACCAGGTACCGGCTGCGCGGATGGGGCGTGGTCAGCGCTCGCCGTGGCCACCGCGCCCGGCTCGATCAGAACCACCCGGATCCCCCAGGGCGCGACCTCGAGGCGGAGGCTGTCGCAGAAGGCGGCCACCCCCGCCTTCGACGCCGAGTAGCTGGAGAGGAAGGGCACCGCGTAGCGCCCTCCGATGGAGCCGATGCAGACGACCCGGCCCTGGGCGTTGCGCACCCGCGGGAGGAAGGCCCGGGTCACCGCCATCGGCCCACCAGGTTGACCTCGAGCATCGCCCGCGCCGCGTCGAGGTCGGCGAACTCCACCGGGTCACCGCCGCTCACGCCCGCGTTGTTGACCAGCCCGTGCAGCCCCGCGGCGCCCGCCGCCTCGGAGACGGTCGCCGCGGCGGCCCGAATCGACTCGGTGTCGGTCACGTCGAGCAGCAGCGGGGTCAGCCGCGACGAGCAGCCCGAGGCCAGCTCGCCGGCGTCGGCCCGGTGCCGCACCCCGGCGAAGACCCGCCACCCCGCCGCGTCGAGACGGCGGGCGCAGGCGGCGCCGATTCCCGAGGAGGCGCCGGTGACGAGGACGGCCGGAGCATCGGTCATGTCGGTCCCCCGAAGCGCCACCGGCGGAGCGGCGGCCGTCGTGGATTATCGGGGGTCGAGGGAGAGGCGTCCCCGCGGACACCTCCCCCCCACTCGTGGCGCTATCCGTCCCGGTGACGGAGCGCGTCGACCAGTGCGGCGGCATCGACGGTGCCGAGGCCGCTGGCGAGGTCGTATCCCCTGCCGGCCGTGTACCCGGGGATGGGCAGGAGCACCGGGGTGGCCCCGGCGCAGCCGCTGAGGCAGAGGGTCACCGCGTTGGTTCCGGCGGTGACGTCGACGATGCCGCCGTCGTCGCGGTGCGCGATGGTGTAGAGCCGGTCGTTGAGCGCGCCGAGCCGGTGCCCCACCGCCTGGTCGGCGATGGCGACGATGCCCGCGAAGATCGGCGTCGCCAGGCTGGTGCCCCCGGCCAGGCTCCAGCCGCCCAGCTGGACCCGCCCCAGCGGCAGGGTGAAGTAGAAGTCGGCGGCACCGCTGAGCGCGGCGCTCAGGCTCACGTCCGGGATGCCGCGGTGGTCACCGACCACGTGCCGGAGCGGGTCCTGGTAGTCGGGACGGTCGAACACCGCCGACCGTCCTCCACCCCCGGCGCCCCCCGAGCCGTCGTTCCAGACGGAGTCCGGGGCGGTGCGCCTGCCGGTGGCGTCCAGCTGGAGGCGGGTGCCGCCCACCGCGGTGACCAGGGGGTCGGACGCGGGCCAGGCGACCACCGGAGCGGGAAAGCAGCACGCCGAGTTGGGCAGCCTGAGCGTCGACCCGGTGTCGCCGGTGGCGGCGAGCACGGTGATGCCGTGATCGGCGGCGGCCACGTACGCCGAGCGGAGCGCGGTGAGCGCGTGCGCCGAGGGGAAGGTCTGCTCGGCGGAGCCGAAGCTCTGGGAGATGACGTCCGCGAGGTGGTGGTCGACCACGTACTGCTCGGCGCGGACGATGTCGGGGAAGCCGGAGAG